>JAYUGD010000506.1:0-4993 GCA_043767785.1 Zavarzinella sp.
CGCCCTCGCCTACGCGGACCGCGAGTACCGGCCGCCGAACACCAAGTTCAACCCGTGGCCGGCCTCGAACATCACCTCCGGCAACGGCGAGTGGGTCAACGTCGGCAAGGACAACTCCGGCAACGTCCCGGCCCCGCCGGTCACGGATGTGAACCCGTCGTGGGTCATCGTGTCGTGGCCCGCAGAGCGAACCGTCGAAGGCCTGTTCCTCGTCTCCAATATCGACAAACTCGACGTGGCGGCCTTCGCCGGGGCCGACGGCGTCAACCCGCGGGCCGGCACGCCGGACGAGTGGCGCACGATCAAAGATGCCACGGACACTTCTGACCAGAACGGCGGCCGGTGGGTGCGGTTCGCCGCGCCGGTCCGCACGCGCGGGCTGCGGCTGACGATCACGCGCACGACCGAAGGCCCCATCGCCAAAATCCACGGCCTGCACGCCCTGACGAAGCTCGGGGCCGACCCGGTCCCGCCGCCGCCGGCCGGCGCCGACGACCCGGCGCCGTTCGTGATCCCGTACACGCTCGCGGACGACGGCGTCGTCTCGCTGGGCGTGAACGGGCCGGACGGCCGGCGCGTCCGCAACCTGGCGGCCCGGCAGACGCAGAAGGCCGGCGCGCACTCCGTGACGTGGGACCTGAAAGACACGGACGGGAACTTCGTGGCGCCGGGGACGTACCGCTGGGCGGCGCTCGCCGGGCCGGAGCTGCGGACGAAGTACGAGATGACCGTGTACCCGAACGTGGAAATGCACGCCCCCGGCAATTCGCCGTGGCTCAACGGGCACGACGGCCCCGGCGGCTGGATGGCCGACCACACGCCGCCGTCGTCGGTCGCCGCCGCGGGGGGCCGGGTGTTCCTCGGGTCGCCGGTGTCCGAGAGCGGCGTGTCGCTGATTGAAGTGGACGCGGACGGCAAGAAGACGTGGGGCCACCACTCGTTCGCCGCGTGGACGGGCTGCGCGTTCCTGGCCAGCGACGGCAAGGAAGTCTTCGCCGCGATGCCGGTCGTCGGCACGGCCACCGATTCCGTGTGGGGCGTTGACCTGGAAACGCGCAAGGTGCGGACGGTGTTCCAGCTCAACCCGACGGCGACGCGCGCCCGCGGCATGACGGGCTTCACGGCCCGCGACGGCAAGCTGTACGTGTCCGTGAAGGGCGCCGACCCGTGGCTCGCCAACGCCGCGGCCGACGGGGACGTGGACCTGGGCGCGAGCGTCCCGCTCTACCCGCCGCGGCGCAAGCAGAAGGGCGCGGAGATGCCCCCGAACCCGCAGGGGGACTTCCTGAAATTGTTCCGCCTCACCGGCACGCCGCCCGGCCAAGGCGGGCAAGCCGACCTGACCGTGCTGGAACCCAGCCCCGGCAAGAAGGGCTTGCAGCACATCGTGCTGGCGTTCAAGAAGCCGGTGCCCATCGGCTCGGCGGTGTTCCCGCGGCCGACGGAGCCGGGCGTGGTGATGACGGTTAGCACGCTCAAGCCCTCGGCCCCGTTCCCGCCGGACCCGGACGACAACAACCAGTGGCAGCCGTGGGCCGGCGCCGCCAAGGCGCCGTGGGACGCCGTCCCCGCCCCGGCCGGCACGGAGACCCGCGCCCTGCGGCTGACGTTCAGCAAGGGCGGCAAGCCGGCGGACGACGACCCGCTCGACACGGCCGCGGGGACGCCGAAGCCGAAGGACGACTTCGCCGACCTGCCGCGCAACGCCCCCGACAAGAACAACCTCTTGAACTTCGGCGGCAAGGACCGCTGGCGCGTCCGCCTGGAGGGGATGCGGCTGCTGCGGCGGCGGTATGAGAACGTGGCCGGCGCGGCGGCCGTGCGCGTCAGTTCCGGCACGGTGGAAGCGGACGGCTCGTGGGACGCCAAGCGGACGGCCCCGATCACCGAGGCCGACCCCGGCGTGTATTTGATGGAGTGGAAGGCCGAGCAGTCGCTGCGCGGCTTGGCCGTCAAGGAGATCGACGGCGAACTCACGAAGGTGGACGTGTGGGCCGGCCCGGCCGGTTCCCGCCCTTCAGTAATGGGAACGGACGGCTGGCAGACGGTGGCCGAGTACACGCAGCCGCGGCGGGAGTGGTACCACCCGGACGACGCGCACAACAGCCGGGCCAGATACCTCGACGGCGTGATCGACTTCGGCAAGGAAGTGCGGACGACGGCCGTGCGCCTGCGCGTGGTGAAGCAGTGGGGCGACCTCGGCCCGCGCGCCACGCTGGGCCAGCGCCCCGACCTCGGCGGGCAGACCATCAGCCCGACGCGCTGCCGGGTGTACGGCGTCGCGGCCCTCAAGTACCTCGGCGGCGAGCCGCCCGTCGAGGCGGGGGCGGCCGAGCGCATCGACATTCATGAGGCCGCTACGGGCAAAGTCGTCAACGAGATTCCGGTGAAGAGTCCCGGCGCGCTGGCGTTCGACCCGGCCGGCCGCCTGTACGCGACACTGGGCAATCAGATCGTGAAAATCGACGTGGCCGGCGGCAAGCACGAGCCGGTCGTCACCGACTTGATCGCCCCGGCCGGGCTGACCATCGACTCGGCCGGCCGGCTGTACGTGTTCGACAACGACAAGGAGCGCCGGGCCGTCCGCGTGTACGACTCGGCCGGCAAATTCCTGCGCGCCGTCGGCACGCCCGGCGGCTTCACGGCCGGGCCGTGGGACGCGACCAAGATGGGCCACGTCGTCGCGCTGGCCGTCGACGGCAAGGATCAACTCTGGTGCGTCGAGGACCAGTTCTTCCCCAAGCGGGTGACGGTGTGGGCCGCGGACGGCACGTTCCGCAAGGAACTGCTCGGCAACACGGCTTACGGCGGCGGCGGCGCCCTCGACCCAGCCGACAAGACCCGCCTGTTCTACGGCCCGCTGCAATTCGAGATCGACTGGGCGACGGGCCAGTCGAAGTTGAAGGCCCTTACCTACGCCGGCGACATGCCGGCCGGCGACTTGCCCGTGCGGGCGAACGGCCGGCAATACCTCGTGACGCGGCCCAGCATCCACATGATGGACTGCGGCTGCGTGTTCCGCTTCGAGGACGGCAAGGCCATCCCCGCGGCCGCGTTCGGCAAGGCGGCCGCGTTCGACCCGCTCAAGCGGCCGGGCCTGACCGCCGCGTTCGGCGCCAAGGCGCTGACCGACTACCGCTTCGTCTGGGCCGACCGCAACGGCGACGGCGACGTGCAGGCCGACGAGGTGGCGTTCACGCCCGTCGGCAAGTTTCACGGCCTCACGTCCTTCGACGCCGACCTCGGGGCGCAGGGGGGCAACATCCGCTACGCCGTGAAAGAATTCCTGCCGACCGGCGTGCCGGTGTACGAGGAGAAAGTGTCGCCGGGCGTGATCGGGCAGTACGTCCACCAGTCCGCGGACGGCACGTTCTACCGCATGGGGTCCGAGCAACTCAAAGAGGCCGGGCTGGCGGCCGACGGGACCGTGTTGTGGTCGTACCAACAAGAGGGCAACCCCGGCACGCACGCGCTGGAGCACGCCAAGCCGTACACCCCGGACCAGATCGTGTCGCAGTTCATGCGCGTCGGCCGGGCGACGGCCCCCGGCGGCCTGGGCGACTTCTCCGTGGTCAACACCAACGTCGGCTGTTGGAACGTGTGGTCTTCCGACGGCCTGCTGGCAGGGACGCTGTTCCGCGACTTCCGCAGCGGCCGGTCGCGGCCGTGGAGCATGCGCGAGCACGCCCGCGGGACGGCGTGGGACGACCTGACCGTCGGCCAAGAACACTTCAACGGCTACTTCTGCAAGACGGCCGACGGCAAGTTCTACGCCGTCGCCGGGCACAACCACGTCAGCGTGTTGGAAGTGCTGGGCCTCGACCAGTACAAGCGCCTCGGCGGCGAGATCACCGTGACGGCCGCGGACATCGCCAAGGCCAGGGCGTGGGACTCCCGCCGGGCGGCGGCGGCGGTGTACGCCAAGGCCCCGGTGCTGGACGTGTACCAACTCAAGCGGCCGCCGGCGTTCGACGGCCGCTTCACCGGCTTCGGCCCGCCGGCCGCCCGCCTCGACGGCCCGGCCGACGGCGGCGTGGACTTCTACGCCGGCTACGACGACAAGTTCCTGTACGTCGGCTATTCGGCTTCGCAGATGGGGCCGCTGAAGAACGCCGGGGCCGAGTTCGAGCGCCTCTTCAAGACCGGGGCGGCCGCGGACCTGTTCCTCGAAACCGACCCGAAGGCCGACCGCACGCGCCAAGCCCCGGCCGTCGGCGACGTGCGAATTTTGATGACGCAAACCCCGACCGGCCCGAAGGCGGTGCTATACCGCCCGGTCGTCCCCGGCGCCGACCCGGCCAAGGCGTGGCGCGTGCGCTCCCCCGTGGGGGAAGTCAGCATCGACGAGGTGAAACTCGTGCCCGGCGTGCGCTTGTCCCCGGCCGGCAACGCCGACCACTACACGCTCGAAGCCGCCATCCCGCTCGCCGAACTGGGCCTGAAGCCGGCCGCCGGCACGCGCCTGAAACTCGACTGGGGCGCCTTGGTGTCCGGCCCGGAGGGGACGGAAGTGATGAAGCGCGTCTACTGGGCGAACCAGGCCGCCCAGATCGTCGCCGACGCCCCGTCGGAAGCGCGGCTGAATCCCCACCTGTGGGGCCACGCCGTCTTCCACGGCCCCCGCGGCGAAGACACCCGCTTGGACGCCGTCGGCGAAAAGAAGACCGACAAGGACTTGACCGACATCTTGGACGACCTGAAGCCGAAGCTGAAGAAGTGAGCGACGCCGAATTTGTTTAGCCGCGACGCGGCGCTTCGGAGTGGAGCGCGGGCCGAAACCCAAAGGCAACTCACCACAGAGGCACAGAGGACACCGAGAAGACAAAAGCCGAGAGATGATATTTTCGAAATGCCTCTTCTCGGCATTTCACTTCTCGGTGTCCTCTGTGCCTCTGTGGTGAGTCGGTTTCACTGGGCGTCAGGCCGCGCTCCGCTGCGCCAAGCCTTCGCGTCGCGGCTAAATGGGGTTTTTGATGACTGGCGCGAGCGTTAA
>JAYUGD010000507.1:0-13298 GCA_043767785.1 Zavarzinella sp.
AACGGCGACGTTGGCCAATCCGGAACCAGCGACGGCCGGAAACATACCATAATCACGCCCAACACCACCCTTACTCCCGCATGCACCCATGCTAAAACTCGTCCTGATCGCTTCCGGCACGGCCTTCGCCTTCTTGTGGCTGACCCGCTCGGCCGCCGCCAAAGACCCGTTGCCGCTCGAAAAGAAGGTGTTCAAGGACGCCGCCGGGGCCGCCCTGCCCTACCAGTTGATGACCCCGGCCAAGGTGGAAGCCGGCAAGAAGTACCCGCTGGTGATCTTCCTGCACGGGGCCGGCGAGCGCGGCGCGGACAACGAAAAGCAACTGGTCCACGGCGTCCCGCAATTCGCCAGCGAGGAGAACCGCAAGAAGCACCCGTGCTTCCTGATCGCCCCGCAGTGCCCCGAGGGCAAAAAGTGGGTGGAAGTGGACTGGAGCGCGGACACGCACGCGATGCCGAAGGAGCCGTCCGCCAACGGCAAGCTGACCCTCGACCTGATCGACGCGACGGTGAAAGAATTTCCCGTCGATACGAAGCGGATTTACCTCACGGGTCTATCAATGGGCGGGTACGGCACGTGGGACTTGCTGGCCCGCAAGCCAGAAATGTTCGCCGCCGGCGTCCCCGTCTGCGGCGGGGCCGACGAACACACGGCCGCCACGCTCACCAAGATGCCGCTGTGGGCGTTCCACGGGGCGAAGGACACGGCCGTCAAGCCGCTGCGGTCCCGCAACATGGTGAAGGCCATCCTCGCGGCCGGCGGCCAGCCGAAGTACACCGAATACCCGGACGTGGGCCACAACAGTTGGGACAAGGCCTACGCCGATCCCGAAATGTTCACGTGGCTGTTCGCCCAGAAGAAAGACTCATCGCGATGAAGCAGCGTTCGTTCGGCCGGCTCGGCTGGCACGTCGGAGAAATCGGCTACGGCATGTGGGGTCTCGCCGGTTGGACCGGCCGGGATGAGGAGGAGACGCGCCAGTCCCTGCAACTGGCCGTCGATCTCGGCTGCAACTTCTTCGACACGGCGTTGGCTTACGGCGACGGCCTCAGTGAGCAAATCCTCGGGCGGCTTGTGAAGGACAACCCGACGAAGAAACTGGTCGTCGCCTCCAAGATCCCGCCCAAGAATCGAAAGTGGCCGTCCCGCCGCGGCTCGGCCCTCGCGGACGTGTTCCCCGCCGACTACATCCGCTCGTCCACGGAAGAAAGTTTGGAACACCTCGGCTTGGATTCCCTCGACCTAATGCAGTTCCACGTCTGGGAAGACGAGTGGGCGAAGGACGAGCGTTGGCAAAAGGCGGTCGAGCAACTCAAGGCCGAGGGGTTGGTCAAGGCGTTCGGCATCAGCGTCAACCGCTGGGAGCCGACGAACTGCGTGACCACGCTGCGCACCGGGTTGATCGACGCCGTGCAGGTGATTTACAACGTCTTCGACCAAAACCCGGAAGACGAACTGTTCCCCGAGTGCCGGGAACTCGGCGTGGCGGTCATCGCCCGCGTCCCGTTCGACGAGGGGACGTTGACGGGGACACTCACCAAGGACTCGACGTGGCCGGCCGGCGACTGGCGGAACACGTACTTCGTGAAGGAAAACCTACACGCCAGCGTGGACCGGGCCGAGCAGTTGCGGCCGCTGGTCCCCGAGGGCACGACGATGGCCGACATGGCCGTGCGGTTTATCCTCGCCAACCACGACGTGGCGACAATCATCCCCGGGATGCGCAAGCCGAAGAACGTGCGGGCGAACATCGCGTCCAGCGACGCCCCACCGCTCTCCGGCGAAGTGTTGGCCAAATTGAATAAGCACCGCTGGGACCGCACGCCGACCGAATGGTCCCAGTGAGCGGTCACTGGCCGGCGATGATGATGAGCGGCCGACGGCTCTGGTCCGGCTCGACACGCCGGATTAGTTCCCGCACCATCCACGGCACGTTCCCCTCGCCGAAGAGCAGGAAGCCGAGCGTGCCGCTTAACGGGGATTCGTCTGTCCAGCCGAAGTGAATCTCCGGCGGCCGGCCGACTTTCGCCATCTCCAAGGCCAAGGCCGCCAGCGTGTGCGAGATGGACGCCGCGTTGGAGATGTGCAGGATGTATTTCCCCTCGACGGCCCGAATCCGCAGCGTCGGCTTCTGGTCGAACTCGCTCGCGTCGGACAATTCCACCTCGACGAAGACGACCATCATTTCCGGCGGGATGCGGTGTTCTTGGCGGATGATGAGTTCCTTCTCCTCCAACGTCCGCTTTCCCGGCCGGTGCGGGACCAGCACGGAGAGTTCCAAGTGCCGCAGCGTGTCCCACAACAGGCGTGACTGCACGTCCTTCAAGTCGAACCCGCCGAACCGCAGTTCCCGGCTGCGGGAGACGCGCGAGAAAATGGACGTGAGGAGGATCGTCACGATGAAGAAGCTGGCAATCTTGATCCCCGCCGACTTCTCGTAGATGTTGTCCGCCGTCGTGTACACGAAGACGGCCGTGACGAGGACAAAGTAACCCATCGTTAGCCGCCAGAAAATGCCCTTCTTCTTGCGCAGGTCGATCACGCTCGCCACGCACGCGCTGGTAATCAGCACCAGCACGCCGGTCGCGTAGGCGTCCCCCTGGGCATCGACGCTGGCCTTGAAGATCCACGTCACCAGCAAATTGATGCCGGTGAACATGATCACGAGCGGCCGGATCGCCTGCGCCCACTCCGGGGCCATGCCGTACTTGGGCAAGTATATTGGGACCAAGTTCAGCAGCCCGGCCATCGCGCTCGCCCCGGCGAACCAGAGGATGACGATGGTGCTGATGTCGTAAATCGTGCCGAAGGCGTTGCCGAAGAACGGGGCGATGTTATCCGGCCCTTCGCCGTGGGCTAAATAAGCCAAGGCCCGGGCATTCGCCGGGGGCTTTTCGCGGTCCTTCTTGTCGATCACATTCCCGGCCTCGTCCTTCGGCGCTTCACCTTTCGCGTTCACCGTTGTAATCGCGGAGGGCGGGATCAGCGTGCTGACAACGAGGGAAGACCCCAGCAGGCCGAAGGACATGATGACGGCGGCGGTCACGAGCAACTTCCGCGTGTTCCAAATCCGGCCCCGCGGCTTCTTCGGGTCGTCCTTGGACCGGCCGCGGATGTGGGACATGACGGCGACCCCCGTCTCGAACCCGCTCAACCCGAGGGCCAGTTTGGGGAACAGCAGCAAACTCACGGCCAGCGTCGCCCACCAGCCCGTCGCGGCGATCGGCGTCTCTTCCAAATACCATTCCCGGTCGCGGACGCGGTCCATCCACTCCGAGACCTTCTCCGGGTGATCGCTCAGGAAGGAAAGGCCGGCGCCGATCACGATGCAGTTCAAGACCAAGTACACGCCGACGATCACGGCCGCGAGGCTGATGACTTCTTTCACCCCGCGCAAGAACGTGGCCCCGAGCAGGACGAGCAGGACCATCGTGACCGCGACAATCTGGCCGTGATCGCTCTGGCTTTTCGGCTTCTCCAACGGCCAGTACGGGTTGTTGATGAGGTGTTCGGCGGCGTCCGCGGCCGACAGCGTCTTGGTGATGACGAAGTCCGTGGCCGCGAAGCCGAGCAGCGTCAGGACGAGGATCTTGCCCGGCCAGCCGCCGAGTAATTTCGCCAACATGCCGATGGAGCCTTGCCCCTCGAACGACTTGCCGGCCACGTAGCAGTACACCGGCAGCGCCCCAAAAAGGGTGACGACCACCAGCACCACGGTCGCCAAGGGGGCGAGCATGCCCGCGCTTTCGACGGCGATGGAGGGCTGATACCCGAGCGTGCTAAAGTAATCGACGCCCGTGAGGCACATCACGCCGAGCCAGAAACTTTGGTGGAGGCTGCCGTGACCGGGGGCGGGGGGCGCGGACGATGGGGTGGACATGTTCCGAAGGGGGACCGGCGGGAGCACGAGCCAGCCCCGGAGGCGGGGCCAAGCATCGCAAGCCCGGCATGGCCGGGCGTGGTTCAACGGCCCGTGTAGTGGACAATTGAACACACGACGCGCTTCCGCAACGCTCGGGGTATGGTATGGTTTTCGCCCGCGGACAACCCGTAACGGCCGCCGCCCGGCCGAATGGCCGGGCGGCGGCAATCACCGTTCACCGCGCCTCAGAAGCCGAACTGCATTCCGAAGTTGATCCCCTGCAAGTTGTACTCCGACTTGTGGTCCAAGTCGTGGGAGTAGGTCCGGGACGGGCCGGTGCCAAAGCCCGGGTCGGTCGGCAAGGCGGCGGCGTTCACCCGGCGGTCGAGGATCGACCCCGGCCGGAGGACGGAGTTCACGAACATGTACGTGTACCCGACGTGAATCCGCACCTTCGGCGTGATCTGATACCCGAGGTTCAACCCGCCTTCGGGGATGAAGGCGAGGAAGTCGTCGCGGTGCCGGCCGACGTCGCCCGGTTCGACGAACCGCCCGCCGGGGGAGAAGGACGTCACCCCGCCGGTGTTCGCGCTGGAATACCCGCGGGCGTCGGTCCACGAGTTCATGTACCCGCCGGCGACCTTGGCGGTCCAGCCCATGTACAGCCGGCCGTAGTTGTGGTCCCCGCGGAAGCCGACGTTCATCCCGATAAACTCGTTAAACGTCCGCAGGCGGTCGTTGGTGTTAATGATGGACCCGGCGGCGACGGGCAAGCCCGTGAACGTCGAAGCGGCGGCGTTCGTCGTGCTGGTGTCGAGCGTCAGGCGCTCTTCCAAGCTGAAGAACCGCGGCCCGCAGAGGAAGTCGATGCCGTTGCCGGCGGTCTCGTCCCCGCGGTACAGGTTAATGAGCGTGTTCCCCTCGACGCTGTAAATTTTTTCATTCGTGGTGAACCGGATGGACCCGGTCCGCCCGGCCGGCGAGCTGACCAAGTATGCGCCTTGCGCGCCGGTGGCCGCGTTCACGAACGGCACCGCGAGCAGCGGGGTTCCCGTGGCCGACGACTGGTAACGCTCGCTGACGCTGGCCTTCTCCATCAAGAAGCCGCCCAGCTCAAACCCGACTTGCCGCTCTTCGTCCACATAGGCGCCAATCCACCCGCGGTAGCCGTTGATGGTGCCGTAATCGACCGACGAGTTTCGCCCCAGCAAGACGGTGGTGCCGGGCGTGCCGATGAGGCCGCCGTTGGCCGCGCTGCCGGTCGTCACCAGCGGAATGAGCGACTGGTTCTTGGCCCACCACATCAAGTAGTCGAACCCGATCCAGGACGACGGCGGGCCGTTCGTCTCCCACGCCCCGAGGCCGGAGCGGCCACCGCGGCCACCGCCGCCTTCCATTCCCATGTCGGGGCCAGGGCTGGGCGGGCCGAATTCGGCCGGACTCAGGTTACCGCCGACGACCGGCGGCGGGATGATGGCTTGCCCGTTTCGGAGCATGTACCCCGAGTCCGGCGGGGCCGCGAAGCCGCCCTGCGGGCCGCCGGGCGGGCCGCCCTGCGGCATCATCATGCCCGGGCCTTGGCCGGGGAGCGGGTACGCGCCGGGCGGCGGGCCTTGACCGAACGACAAACCCGTGCCGGCCGCGACGACGGCGAGAGACCCGAGAATCCGTTTTCGCATCTTCCACTCCGTTGGCCGTCGCGGGCGACGGCGTCTCCCCGCGTCGTGGCGGGGGCGTCCCATACTTCTCTCTTTCCAAATCGGCAGGATTAACCGCCCCCATGAGCATTCCCGGCAATTCCGCTACCTTTTTCACGCCGGGCACGACCGGCGCAGCCAGAAACATCAAAACATCCCTACCCCAAGTTTTCTCCCTTCCCCGCGGGGCCGGGATGGGTTAACCTTTCTATACCTGCCATCCCCCGCCTTTTTTCAAGTCGGAACCCCTTTCATGTCCCGCTTGCTGGTCCTCGCCGGCCTCCTTTGCGTCGCGATGGCCCCGCGCGCCGCGGACCCGCTCTCGGCCCGGATCGATCAACTGATTGCGGTGAAGGCCAAGGCCGTCCAATTGTCCGCGCCGGCCGACGACGCGGAATTCCTGCGCCGGGTCTCCCTCGACCTCGCCGGTCGCATTCCGACCCGCGACGAAGCCGCCACGTTTTTAGCCGACGCTTCCGCGGGCAAGCGGGCGGCGGTCATCGACGAGTTGTTGAACAGCCCCGATTACCCGAAACGGATGAGTGAACAGGTCCACGTCATGTTCATGGAACGCTTGGGGGACCACGCGGACTGGTCCGCGTACTTGCTGGAGTCGTTCACGAAGAATAAGCCGTGGAACGTGATGGCCAAGGACATGCTGCGGGCCGACGCCGGCAACCCGGAGGTCAAGGGGGCGAGCTACTTCCTGTCGAAGCGGCTGGAGAATTACGGCCAGCAGCCCGTCGATTACTCGGCCCTGACGCGGGACATCGGCCGCCTGTTCCTCGGCAAGGATTTCCGGTGCGCGGAATGCCACGACCACTTGTTCATCGACGAGTACAAGCAGAAGGACTTCAAGGGCCTGTTCGCGTTCGTGCAGAACGCCTTCCTGAACGACGAGAAGGCCGCGAGCGTCGGGGAGAAGCCGCTGGCGGGCAAAGTCCCGTTCATGTCGGTCTTCAAGAAAGTGCCGAAAGAGACCGGCCCCGGCCTGCCCGGCGGCAAGGAACTGGAGGTCGCCGTGTTCAAGAAGGGGGAAGAGTACGCCAAAGCCCCGGACCCCAAGGCCAAGAACCCGGGCCAACTGAAGTTCAGCCCGTTGACCCTCCTCAGCGAACAAGTCCCGTCGAAGGAGACGCCGGACTTCGCCCGCAACATGGCCAACCGAATCTGGTTCCTGATGCTGGGCCGCGGCCTCGTCCACCCGTTGGACTTGCACCACGCCGGCAACCCGCCGTCGCACCCGGAGTTGCTGACGCTTCTCGCCGATGAGTTTGTCGCCCACGGCTACGACATTAAATGGCTGATCGCCGAGATCGCCCGTTCGAAGACGTACCAACGGTCAAGCCGCTTGCCGGATGGCGTCACCAAAGCGGAGTCTCATCTGTTCGTGACCGCGTTGGAAAAGAGGCTGGCCGCGGAACAGTTGCTGGCCTCGTTTCAAACAGTTCTGAACGTGAAGGCCGACGCGGCGGCGAAGGCGAAAATCATGAAGGCTTTCGCGAACGCCCCCCGCGACCCGGAGGACGAGATCGCCCCGATGCTCAAGGGGGCGCTGTTCTTGCTGAACGACCCGCTCGTCCTCGGCTGGCTGAAGCCGCAACCGGGGAATGTCGTTGACCTCCTTTCCAAGAAGGCTGACGGCGACCTCACGGACGATCTTTACCTCACTGCCCTCTCTCGACGGCCGACGGACCAAGAGCGTCAGACACTCACTGTCTACATGAAGAAGCACGGCGCCCAGCGGCCGGAAGCCGTCGCCCGGCTCTTGTGGGCCATGTTGGCCTCCACTGAATTCGGCATCAACCACTGATCCGGGAGTACCCCGTGCCCCGCTCGAAGTTATGTACGCCGCATGACCACCGACTCTCCCGCCGACAATGGTTCGGGGCGACGGCCGCCGCCGGGGCCACGGCCCTCGGACTGGACTCGCTCGCCTTCGCCAACGAGGTGAAGAAGCACGCCAAGCAAGTCCTCTTCGTCTGGATGGACGGCGGCATCAGTCAACTCGAAAGCTGGGACCCCAAGCCGAACACGCCGTTCGGCGGGCCGTTCCGGGCCATCCCGACCAGCGTGCCCGGCATCCACGTGTCGGAGTTACTCCCGCAGTCCGCGAAGCAGATGCACCACTTGGCGCTGGTGCGCAGCCTGTGCACGCAGGACAATTCCCACTCGGCGGGCGTGGAGCGCATCCAGCGCGGCGACCCGAAGAACCGCGGCGTGACGTACCCCTACTTCGGCTCGGCCGTCGCCAAACTGCTCGGGCCGGGTGACAGTGGCTTACCGCCGTACATCCACGTCAAGCCGTTGAGCGGCGGGTTCATGCCGAAGGACGCCGGCTTCCTCGGCCCGAAATACGGCGCCTTGGCGCTGGGCGACGGCAAGGCCCCGGACAACTTGCTGCGGCCGGCAACGATGACCGCGGATGAGGACGCCGAGCGGAACGAACTGCGCAACTTGATCGACCAACGCTACGCCGAGGGCCGGCGGGCGAACACGGCGGAGGCCACCAAATACGTCTTCGACATGGCCGCCCAATTGCAAAAGCGGCGCGACCTGTTCGACATTTCCACTTACGCCCCGAAGGACGTGGAGCGGTACGGCAAGAACGACTTCGGCCGGCACATGCTGATCGGCCGCCGCATGTTGGAAGCCGGCGTGACGTTCGTGAAAGTCACGTCCTACGGGTGGGACACGCACGGGGACAACTTCAACGGACAGGGGAGTCTGGTCCCGCAATTCGACCAGGCCTTCGCGGCGATGATCCAAGACCTCCATGAGCGCGGCATGCTGGAACACACGCTCGTCATCGCCATGTCCGAGTTCGGGCGGACGCCGCGCATCAACGGTCACTTGGGCCGGGACCATTGGCCGGAAGCGTGGTCGCTCGCCATGGCGGGGACGGGCCTCAAGAAGGGGGCCGTCATCGGCAAGACGAACGACAAGGGGACGTTCGTCACCAGCCCCGAACACGACATCGGCCACCTGTTCCACACATGGTTCCGGGCGCTGGGGATCGACGCGAAGAAGACCGAATACGACAACGAAGGCCAACCGCTGCCCATTGCCCACGAGGGTTGCAAGCCGCTGACCGAAGTCTTGGCCTGACGCGAAAGGGTTCCACCATGCCGCCGACGACCGCCCCGGCCAAAGTTCCGCTCAAGGCCGGCAAGCCGATCCAAGTCCAGCAGCAATTGTGCGGCATCCGCTATTCTCCCAAGGGCGACTTGCTGGTGGCCGGCACCTTCGAGGGGGGCCTGCGCCGCTGGAAAGTGACGGCCGCCGACTTGACCGACCTGCCCCCCTTGGCCGGCCACGACGCTTGGGTGCAGTGCGTTGCCTTCGACCCGAAGGCGGAGCGATTCTTCAGCGCCGACTCGTGGGGCCGGCTCAACGCTTGGTCCGCCGACTCGGCGCATACCAAGCCCATTTGGACCGTGGCCGACGCCCATTCCGCGTGGGTTCACGCCTTGGCCGTCCACCCCAAAGGCGAGATGGTGGCAACGGCGGGCCGCGACCGCACGATTCGCCTGACGGACCCCGCGAGCGGCAAAGAAATCAAACGCTGGGACGCCGGGGACGACGTTCTCGCCATGACGTTCCACCCCGGCGGCAAGAGTCTCGTCACTGGTGACCTGCACGGGGTCATCAAAGAATGGGATCCCGCGACCGGCAAACTGAAGCGGGAACTTGACGCCAAACAAATGTTCCTTCGGGACCGCATTCAAGACACCGGCGGCGTTCGCTGTTTCGCATGGAATACGGACGCCACCGTGCTATTTGCCGGCGGCAGTCAGCCGAAGTCCGGGGGCTTCGTGCAAGGCGTCAACGTGGTACTCGGCTACGACTGGGCGAGCGGGCAACAGAAGACCGCTTTCAAAAGCGCCAATGAGGCCGACGGCTACGTCTTGGACCTCCATTGGAACCCGGCCGGGTATCTGATCGGCGTGGCGAGCGGCCAACCCGGACAAGGAAAGTTGTTCTTGCTGAGACCGGGCGAGGCGCAACCGTTCCATGCGGTCGCCGTTCCCAACGCCCATTCGCTGGCCGTCCACCCGGACGGCAAACGCCTGCTCGTCTCGGCCACAAACGCCAACAGTTCTGGCAACGGTCGCCCCGCGGGGAAGGACAAGGAATACCCGGGGAACACGTCCCCGTTGCACGGGTTTGACATCGCGGAGTGACTTTGTCGGCCGGAGGGATCGTACCGGCCTCGCGGGGTTGGGTGCGGACGACGTGATCGTCACGAATACCCAAGGCGCGATCCAATAGCGTGAAGGACATGCCGGCTTCCTGAAGCCGGTGTGCTTGCCTTTCATGAAACGGCATGCCTCTCCTTTTCGTCAACTCCCAAACACGCTCTTCCCGGATGAGCCATATTTGACCTCGCCCGTCTCCCGGTTCCGGGCCTTGATCAGTTGGAACTGACCCCTACCTGTCGGCCGAGAAGTGGCAGTTCTCCAAAACGGCAGAGATCGTGTGAAAGGTTCGACTTCGTGAAGTCAAGCAATAAGAAGCCAAGGGTGGATTCACCGGAGACAAGCAATGGCAAACGATCCCAGCTCTGCGAAAGGGGTGGATCGCACAAACGCGCTTGACGTGCCGAACCCTGTTTCCAACGTGACCGGCTGGTGGAAGCTCGGAGACGTGCTCGGTTACGCAATCATGGCGCTCGCGCCGGCAGGGGCGTATTTCGCTCCGTGGTTGCCGAGCTTTCTGTCGGACAAACACATTGCCCTCGCGTTGGGTGTTTTTGCCGTTGGGGTTGGGATTGCCGTCCGGTATTTCCTCGGCGAGCGGCCGACCACCACAAGTGCGATCAAGGCCTTGAAGAAAACGCCCATCCTCAATGCCGAAGAGCGGAAAGGCTTGATCGAGTATCTGGCCAAACTCGACCGCCGCCACCGGTGGGGCATTTTCGTCGCATGTCTCATGGGTGCCATCACATTGGCGATATTGGTCGGCCAGCCCCTTGTTCACAAATCCCGCACAAAAGTCCCGGCCCAAGTCGCGATCCACAACGCCAAGTTTTACCACCCCTCGGAAGACGAAGAACTGTTCACCAAAGCCCCGTTCCTTGACGCGGTCCGGGTCTCACTGGTGTCCGAGGCGCAGAACGGCGAACGCTACAGAATTGTGCTGTTCTCCACCGTCCCGTTCGGGCACCCGACGGACAAGTTCGACCTCGTACTCGACTCCGAAGCTTCTCGCTTTGAACTCACGGGATATGCTTTCAGGAAGCGCGGAAACACCTACGAACCCGTCCAAGCCGACTTGTCGAAGGATGGAATCATCCGCCTCAACGCGCCTGAGAGCGAAGAAGGCGACCGCCTGTTTGGGATCATGCGCCTGACCATGAAGGATTCTGGCGACTTCCCGAGCGACCTCACGCGGGAAGTCAAAACAACCGTCAACAAGCCGTAAAAGGAGCCTCTCGTGTGTGGCCGTAATTTCTCCCTTGGCATCGCGTCGGTTGCGCTCATCCTCGCGCACCAAGCCTCGCTGGCTCACGCCCAGACAATCCAGGGTATCGTCGTAAACAGCAAAGGGCAGCCCGTCTCGGGAGTGACCGTGGAGCTTCACCCGACGGGCAACAAAGACACCTCCGTCAAAGTGCAAACCAGTTCCACGGGAGCGTACACGATACAGAATGCGAAGTTCACAGCCGCCTACGACATCGTTTACAGTCACTCCAAAATGGACTCCACGATTGTGAGCAGGTTGGTGGAAAATAAAGAACAAGAGATCAACAAGGTCATGCACTTTAAAGGGCAGCCCCGAAGCGCTCAGGCTCTGTTGGATGCGCTCCATTCCGCGGAGCGGATTTTTCTGCTGTCAATTTCGACTGATGACTCCAAGCGCAGATCAGAACTCGCAAAGCTTATTGACAAAGATGATCTAAAGGAATTATTTGGAAAAGACACCCTCCTTGAAGGCGAAGAGAAAGACGAAGTGAAGAGATTTGTGGAGTTTCGGAGGAAGGAACTCAGCATGATCCTACTTCGCCGCCCGGCAAAAGATTGATGACTGACTGAACAGATTCCGTCCGCGAGGTACTGCGGTTTATGGCTGATGTTTGATACCCCGGTGGTAACGCCTCAGCCCTCTGAACTGCCCCTTGCGCTTCGGGCGTGATTTCGTATCACGCCGACATGCCGACGTTGCGGCTTTGCTACGGAATTAGGTCGGAGGGACGAGGATTAAGGACTTACGACGACTTGTGTAAGCACTTACGTCCGAAAAAGCTCATTCCGTAGCAAAGCCCGACGTTGCCGTCCCCGCCCACTCCCGCCCCCGTGCTTGACGCCGGGTTTCTGTTGGCGTTCCGGACCGGCAAGCTGACCGAACAACAGGCAGACGAGTTTGCCCGACGCGATCCGCTGGAACTGCGGTTTCTGCTGATGCCACTCAGCTTGGTCATCGCCGCGGGAACGGCTCCGGTCGGGACGTGCACGCCGTCGGGGTCGATTCCCCCGTTCGCCAATGCATTCTGGGAGACAATCGGGCAGATCATCGGGGCGATGACGAGCCGGTGGGCCGCCCGAGAAGTCGGAGCGTGGGTCATCCTCACGCCTCGCGTCAACGGAGGACTTACGGTCATCGTGAACATGGGTCCGAGGGCGTATGTGCCCGGATTGGGGTTGTGGTTGACCCGTACAATGCGACGAATTTTCGGGAATGGTGACAATGATGCGAAACTGCTGCCCTCGTTTTTGACGCCGCGCTTAATGATACCCCGCCCGGGTCAGCAGATGGTTGCCCATTTGGGGCACTCTCACCCGGTCACCGCAAGCTTGATCGAGAGCAAGGCGGACAAAGCCATGTTCAAGCGGTTATTCGACGAATACGGCAAGAGTACTGGTGCAGCCCGGCAAGATCCTTGGATCGTCTTGGTCGGCCCCACCGGTCAATGGCGCCTGGCCGATTTGAAATACGTGATCAAATATCAACTGCCATAAGGCTTGTTTCCTCCGGCCCCTTCGTCATCGGCGTCAGGCACCATGTTTCTATCGCTCTGTGAAATACTGAAGGCCTGCACGCCCGTGAATCCGACGTGGCACCCCGGCTTCGCCGTCGCCCACGCGGCGATGCCGGAATATTGGCGACTCCGGGGCGACCCGGGCGCACTGGATCGCCCGGACCATCCGGTGGATCGATTCCGGGAACAGTTCGACGCCGATTTTATGGCGGCGGTGGCGGCGGCCTCCGGGCCGGCCCACCTCTTCGTGCACAGCTACAAAAATGCCGACGTCTATACCGAGGTTTCTGTCGGTGCGGCAGAAACTCGGTGGATCCGCGGGTACAGTTGGTTCGAGCCCGAATGGGGGCATCGGGAGCCGGTGACTGACATCCGGTCAGCCGTGCTGTCGTCCTCCATCGGGGAGGTTGTCGTTCGCCGTTTGGTGGCGGAAGGGCTGTTCGACTGGCCGTCGCCCCATGGGACATGGGTGGATCTCTATGACCGGGAGTACGGCCTCGTTTGCAAGTGGGGAGATCGGTGCCGCTACGTGAACGTGTGGCCGGATGCACTAGGCGAACACGGCAAGCGCATCCGCCGAATCCTGCGGCCGTGGCTCCGGCGGCCCGGCCCGCGCCTGAAACTCGCCTCGTGGTGGCACAGCCTGCGGCACGACCGGGACAAACGGCCGGGACAAACAGGCTCGACTGACGCCGCCGACTGTCGGACGAGGTGATAAGTGCTTCTGGCGGAGCAGTTCTCATCAATGATCGCTGCTGGA
>JAYUGD010000508.1:0-4980 GCA_043767785.1 Zavarzinella sp.
GCCGACGCGGCGGCGGCCGACGCGGCGACCGCGAAGGAATTGCGCAACGGCTGGGTGTCCACGTCCCAGATCACGGACCCCGGCCTGCTCCCGGACCATTGGATCGGCTACTCGGCCGCGGACGTGATGGTCTTGCAGACCGGCGCCGACCGGGCCTTCTGGGAAGTCCTCGCCGCCCCGCAGCACGACCGCCGGCGCCGGGCGATCGCCGAGTGGGTCCGCCGCGGCGGCCGACTGATCGTCGGCCTCGGAACCAACGTGGATGCGTTCGTCAACTTAAAAGAGTTCGCCGACCTGCTGCCGGCCACTGTCCCGGCGGCGGGTAAGGTCAACGCCGTCAGTCTGCCGTTGAAGTGGAAAGTTCCCGTCCGGCAGAACACGCCGACGACGCTGACCTACCCCAACGGCAAAGACGCCTTCGCTTCCGCGCTCTTGGACCCCAAAGCCGACCGGGCGGCTAAAACAATTATGACGGAGTTTGTAGATGAAAAGGACATTCGCCCGTTGGCCGTCCAAGGCGGATACGGCATGGGCAGGGTGACGGTCTTCGCCTTCGACCTCGACCGCTCGCCGTTCACCGACATGCCGAACCGCGGGCCGTTTTGGGAGAACGTCCTCTCGCAAGGCGGCTACCAACTTCCGGACGCCGGCGTCCAACTGCAAACGTATAGCCGAGATTACGACGAGTACACCGGGGCCATGCAGGGGAGCTTGGACTTCTTCGAAGGCGTCCCGGTCGTTTCGTTCGGGTGGGTGGCGCTGTTCATCCTGCTGTACATCGTGCTGATCGGCCCGGTCGATTACTTCTTCCTGAAGAAAGTGGTGAAGCGGCTGGAGTGGACGTGGGTGACGTTCCCCGTGATCGTCATCGGCGTCAGCACGGCGGCCTACTTTACCGCCTACGCCATCAAGGGCCACGACCTCAAGACGAACAAGACGGACGTGGTCGATTACGACCTGAGTACGGGCCGCGTGGACGGGCACACCTGGTTCACACTGTTTAGCCCGCGCATCCAGAAGTACACCGTCGGCATCGAGCCGGCCGTGGGGGACGCCTCGGCTGCCGACCCGGCGTGGGCCGTCGGCAAGTCGCCGGACGCGGCGTTCAACAGCGTGCTGAGCTGGCACGCCCCGGCCGACAACCGCCGCAACATGGGCGGCGGGGGCGGGCTGCTCACCAAGAAGTACGAATTTCCGACCGCCACGGACCCGTCGGACCCGAATCATGAACTGTACGCGAATTCGCTGACCGGCGTGCCGATCCAAGTGTGGACGACGAAAGCCTTCACCGCCCGCTGGACCGCGGCTACGGACCCCGCCAAGCCGCCGGTCGTCGCGAATCTCACCGTCCGCGGGACCGTTTTGACGGGAACCGTCACCAACATGCTGCCGGTCGACGAGTTCAGCGACATGGCCTTGGTGTGGCGCGGCAAGGTGTTTCAACTGCTCGACATGCCGCGCGGCGTCGCCAAGTCGGTGACGGTCACGACGGCCCTTGGGGAGGGGAGTCCGGACACTGGGCGCGACTTCAAGTTGTGGCTGACCGACACGGAGCGCACCGCCGGCGCCCAGCCCTACCTGCCGAAATCGACGGGAAACACCCGCACCTTCGACTCGGGCACCACGTCGAACCCGAACTTCCGCCTGTGGCCCCTGCTGTTCCACGAGGCCGCCAAAATGGAAGAAGTCCGCGGGGGCCGGCCGTCGAACGTGTCCCTGCGGGCTCTCGACCAGTCGTGGCGCGTGGACGCCGAGCGCGGCGAACAGGCGGTCCTCCTGTTGCGCGTGCCGACGCGCGAGGGGCCGGCCGAGGCGATGACGACTTCCGCGCGCAGCCCGTCCCGCCTCTGGCTCGGCGCCAGCCCGACCGACGGGCAGCCGCGGCCGGCCCTGCCCGGCACGCTGCGGCAGGAAACCTACGTCCGCGTGTTCATCCCGGTGAAGACTCGATAACCCAGGGCGGCGACCGCACATGATCGAAACGCGCGACCTCACGAAGAAGTACGGCGACCTGTACGCCCTCGAACGGCTCACGATCAAGCTGGAGCCGGGGGACGTGTACGGCTTCATCGGCCCGAACGGCGCCGGCAAGACGACGACCATGCGGATTCTGGCCACGCTGCTCAACCCGAGTTGGGGCGAGGCCAGCGTGTGCGGGTACTCGATTTACACCGGGTCGAAGGACATCCGCCGGTCCATCGGCTACATGCCGGACTTCTTCGGCGTGTACGACGACATGAAGGTCGTGGAGTACCTGGAGTTCTTCGCCGCCGCGTACCGGATTAAAGGCGCCGAGCGCAAGCGCAAGTGCGAGCAGGTGTTGGAACTGGTGGACCTCGGGTACAAGCGGGACGCGCTGGTCACGTCGCTGTCCCGCGGCATGACGCAGCGCCTCGGCCTCGCCCGCGTGCTGCTGCACGAGCCGCAGGTGCTGCTGTTGGACGAGCCGGCCAGCGGCCTCGACCCCCGCGCCCGGATCGAAATGCGCGAGCTGCTGAAGGAACTCCGCAACATGAAGAAGACGATCCTCGTCTCCAGTCACATCCTGCCGGAACTGGCCGACATCTGCAACAAGATCGGCATCATCGAACGCGGCAAGCTCCTCTTCAACGGCGACGTGGAGACGGCCATCGCCCAAGTGCGGCAGAAGCACGTCTACCTCCTCTCCGTGGGCACGGACCGCAACGAGGAGGCGGCGAAAATGCTCTCCAACCAGCCGGAGACGGACAGCGTCAACCTTTTGGACGCGGGCAAGACCATCAAAGTCGTGCTGAAGCAAGACACGGAAGACGGCTGCTTCCTCCCGGAGCGGCTGATCCAGTCCGGCTATAAGGTGCGCCTGTTCAAGGAAGAAGAGATCGACCTCGAAGACGTGTTCATGGGCATCACCAAGGGCATCACGAACTGACCCATGCAGAGCACCGTCACCTGTCGCTCGTGCGGGACCGTGCTGGGCCTCCCCAAGGGGGGCGTCCCAGCGGAGGGCGTCACCTGCAACTGGTGCGGCGCCGTCACCAATCCGGACGCGCCGAAGCCGACAGCGACGAAGGCCAAGTCCCCTGCCCCGTCCGCCGCGGCCACGACGTCTTCGGGCAAGCCCGCGAAGCCGAAGGCCCCGCTCAACAAGTACGCCGACGACGAGGACGACGACGGCCTCCCCTACGACATCCCTGCGGACGAGATCACGACGAAGCCGTGCGTCGGCTGCCACAAGCAAATTGACCTCGCCGCGGTCGTGTGCGTCCACTGCGGGCAGGACCAGCGCGGCGGCAAGAAGGCCGAGCGCGTTTACTCCTCAATTGACAAGACATGGGAACAAGGCTGGCCGTTCGCCCGCCGGATGACGGTGTTCCTGATCTTCCAAGCCCTCAATCTCGTCACCACGGTCATCAGTCTCTCCGTCGCCGCCGACGCCCCGGCGGCCTTTACGGCCATGCTGATGTTCACCGTCCTGCAAGCGTTCGTCCTCGGCACCTACCCGCGACTGCGCGTGCGCCGCAACAAAAAAGGCCAGGCCGACCTGACGACGACGTGGCGGTTATGCTTCATCCCCTTGGCCACCAAGAAAGTCGATTGGCGCAGCCACGAAGGGGTCAGCTTCGGCGTTTACGACGGCACCGGCATCACCGACCTGTGGATCTTCTTCACGCTGCTGACGCCGTTCGTGATCCCCGGCATCGTCTGGTGGTGGTACGCCATCCGGGCCGACCGCTACTTCACGGCCCTCACGCTCCAGAGCGGCGCCCTCGAAACGTACCTGTACCGCGGCCTCCGCGAAGACCAGGCAAAGGACATCGCCCAGACGATCACGGACGCGACCGGCCTGACGTTGAACACGCCCCTTTGAGAACGACGATCCATGCGAATTCTGGTGACCGGCGGCGCGGGGTACATCGGCAGCCACACTGTGCGGGCGCTGATCGCGTCCGGGCATGACGTGTGGAGTTACGACAATCTCACTTACGGCCACCGGGAAGCCGTGCGGGAAGACCGCTTAATCGTCGGCGACCTCTTGGACCGCGACCGGCTGGACGGCGCCTTCGTCCCGAACCAAATCGAGGCGGTGGTCCACTTCGCGGCCTTGGCGTATGTGGGGGAATCCGTCACCGACCCCGGCAAGTATTACCGCAACAACGTGGCCGGGTCGCTCTCGCTCTTCGAGGTCATGCGGCAAAACGGCGTTGCCAAACTGGTGTTCTCCAGCACCTGCGCCACTTACGGCATTCCCGAGAAAATCCCCATCGTGGAGGACACCCCGCAGAGGCCGATCAACCCGTACGGGCAGAGCAAACTGATGGTCGAAATGGTCATGCGGGACTACGCAAGGGCATACGGCTGGGGTTGCGTCGCCCTGCGATATTTCAACGCATCCGGGGCCGCCGCGGACGGCAGTATCGGCGAGGACCACACCCCGGAGACGCACCTGATTCCCTTGCTAATCGAAGCGGCGCTCGGCCGCCGGCCCGCGGTGAAGATTTTCGGGACCGACTACCCGACGCCCGACGGCACTTGCGTGCGGGACTACATCCACGTCGAAGACTTGGCCAGCGCACATGTGAAGGCGGTCGAGATGGTGAAGTTGGGAACATTCTCGGCGTTCAACCTCGGCGTCGGCCAAGGCTTCAGCGTGAACGAAGTGATCCGGGCCGTGGAGAACGTGGGCGGCAAGCCCGTCCCAGTCGAATATGGCGCCCGCCGCGAAGGCGACCCGCCCGCCTTGATCGCCGACGCCCGCCTCGCCCGCGAAGCCCTCGGCTGGCAGCCGAAGTACACGCGGCTGGAAGACATCGTCGCCACGGCGTGGAACTGGCGCCGCACGCACCCGAAGGGGTTTGCGTCGGCGAAAACTGTTTGACTTCGGCGTAACCAGATTGTCTGGGGGAAGGTTGCCCTACGCGCCCCGCCCTCTCCCTGCCGGGAGCCGGGAGCGCCGACGTCGGGAGCGCCGACGACGGGAGCGCCGACGACGGGAGCGCCGAC
>JAYUGD010000509.1:0-13254 GCA_043767785.1 Zavarzinella sp.
AGGTTCACACGGTGATTCTCAACCAGTCGGTCTCAATGGGCCGCGAACGGCCTCACTTCGCAACTTTTTGTCTGGTCAGTTGGGAAAGCTTGCTCAAAAGTCTCAATGGGCCGCGAACGGCCTCACTTCGCAACCCCCACCTAATCCGAACATAATGCGACCGGTGAGTCGAAAGATGTCTGGATTTGAGGAGATGCGCTCATTCTGCTCCGTCGTTGCGATTACGTCAGTGACAACAGTCACCTACATCGGCATCACTGATGCGAATTTCACTTGGCGATTTTCGTTTCCGCGGCCGACTCTATGTTCGGTCGGACGCTTCCCCGGAAACCCCGTTGAACAACAGTCCGCGCGGCCCAATCAAGGGCCCCGCCGACAGATCACATCGCCATCCGCGGCGGCCCCGCCGACACTCAGGTTGGAGGGGTCGCCGCCGGCGCTTGGACATACCGTATCCGCCGGACGGCCGGGGGGCTACGGTCCAGGCCGCGGATTTGTTCCCGCCGAAAGACTTTCGCGCCCGGGGGCGGTCCGCCCCCCTCGGCCGCGGGGGCGAGGACCGTCACCCCGGAATAGGCGTGCGGCGGCCGGCGCCAGCCGACGCGGCGGCGCGGCTTCATTGGGGGGCTTCATCCATTGGGCATCGCGGGGCGGAACGTGCCGTACTCATTCCCCGCGGCGTCCGTGAAGATCGCCGTGATGCCGTGGGCGGCCAGCGCTTCCAAGACGCCGGGGCCGAGGGTCGGGGAGCCGGCGATCACGACTTCGCGCAGGTCGGCCAGCGGCAGGCCGGCCACTTCCGTTTCGCCGGGGTATACCGCCAACAGGCAGCCGTGTTGGACGTGGACGCCTTCCAGGCCGGGGCCGACCGTCACCCGGCCGGCGGCGGTCAGGGGCTTCGGGTCACCCCACGCGGCGGCGGCGGCCCGCGTGCGCGCCAGGATCAGGAAGTCGTCGCCGGCGCGGGCCAGGCGGGCGCCGGCGGCCGCCGCGGCGGCGGCGGCGTGGTCCAGGAACAGCGGGGCCAGCGCCGGGGCCATGTCGGCGGCCTGCGCCGTCACGGCGGCGACCGCGGCCGCGTCGGCCAGGCACGCCGTCAGCCGGTCGTGCAGGAGGTCCGGGCCAACGGCCGCCAGCAGACGATGTGGGTCCAGCGGCGTGGCCCACGCGTAACCGGCGGCGGCGGCCTGCCGCAGGTCGCCCGCCGCCCGGTCCCGGCCCAAGCCGTGCCGGTGGGCCAGCGCCGAGTCTTCAAAGAACCCGGTTGCCGCCGGCCCGACCACCGCGGCCCACCCCCGCCCGCCGGCCGCCCCGAGCAGGCTGACGGCGCGCGGGCACGCGGCCGGGTCCGGCCCGAGTTCGGCGACACGGTAGCGGCCGAAGCCGAACTTCGTGGACTGCCCCGCCCGCACATACTGCCCGAGGACCAACGTGGCCGCGTGTTCCGGCCGCAGCCCGCGCAGCCGCACCCGGCCGACGGCCCCGCCGAGCGACTTGCGGCGGTCGGCCGGGCCGTAGGAAATGTCCAGCCACACCAGCCGGTTCTCCGCGACGGCCAACTCCCCCGGCGGCGGGACGGCGTCCGCGGGGCCGGCGAAGCCCGTACGGCGCAGGCGGGCGTTCAGCCGGCTCAGGAACGCCGGGGCGTCGAAGAACTCGCCGTCGAAGAAGCCGTGCCCCTCTTGCTTGTGGCGGTCGCCGCGCTCCTCCCGCAACGGCGACTCGAACACCAGCGTGGCCTCGGCCAAGCCGGCGACGGCCGCCGCCTCCCGCCGCAGTTGACCGGGCGGCACGGGGAACGGCAAGGCCGCCGGGGTCCACGCCCCGCCCAAGACCAAGTCGTCCACGCGCGTCACCTGGAAATTGCCGCCCCACTTGGGCGCGCGCGGCCCGGCGCGGGCGCCGACGGCCTGCAACCCGGCGAGCAACTCGGCCATGCGCCCGGCCGCCTCCTCCGGCGACGGGGCCAGCCAGGTGACGCCGAAGGCGTACGGCTCGCCGTCCCGCACGAGCGTGCGGGCCTGCTCCGGGGCGTCGAGCAGCAGTGCCTCCGGAATCCCCGACTCGCCCCCGGCCCGGCCCAGCGCGGCGGCCAACAGCCCGTACAACGTCGCCGCATGATGCGGCGGCAAGGCGACGGTGGCGCGAGCCGTGAGCAGGACGCGGAAGCGGAAGATGTGCGGCGGCATGGGTGTCGATGGTCAGTGGTTGCCGGGCGGGGGCAGTTGAGGCAGGTCCGGAAGGTTCCCCGTCTTGGTGATGAGCGGCAGGAAGTGATGCGGGGCCGGGTTGTGGTTGGCCCCGTTCTCGTTAGTCACGAACCATTTGAAGGTTTCTCCTTCCAAAAGTCCCCCGTGAACGGCCGGGGTGCGGACTTGCGTTTGGACGGCGGCGGGGTCTCCGATCACCTCCAATGCGGTGGCGATCGGCGCATGGTCCCCGACGAGTCTTTGCTTCCACCTGTCGCGCAGAGTGGCCCAAGACGGAAAGCCGTTGGGGCCGATTCCCAAGGCCGCGACCTCACGCGGGCAAACCTCTTTCCACCGTTCCTCGGTGACGGCGGCCGCGTCGGCGCCGTGGTACCGCGGCGTGTCACTCTTCAATACCTCCAGCGAATACCGCTTGGCCGGATTGATGAAGAAGATTCCAACCGGATCGATCCTGATGGAGCCCAACCCAAGCGCTTTGCCCATGCCGATCTTGTGGCGAAACGCCTCGGACGGCCGCAGCGCGTAACAGAGCAGTTCCAATTCCGGCCGCGAGAGGTTCTCGAAATCGACGTGGAACAGGAATTTCAACCCCTTGCGCAGGGGGGTCACCCTCACTTTTTGTTTGAGCGCTTTCTCCGGCTCATTCGGGCCGGTGAACCACGGCTTGCCGGGGTTGCCCACGTTCTGCCGGTGGACGTAAAATTTGCGGCCGTTCGGCGTGTGGGCGCCGGGCTTCAGATCCGCTTTGGCGACATACCCGCCTTGAGGCGAATCATTCGGGTGAAAGTACATCACTGGGCACGGCGGCTTCGGCGAAGCCAAGATGCGGAGAACGCGGCCGGGCGGGTCTTTTGTCGCCTCAAGGCAGAACGGTTCCGCCTGCCCGGGCGCGATCTTGGCCGCGGAAAATCGCACTCGCCCGGCGAGAGCCTTGGCGGGCTGGTCGGCGGCCGGCAGACTCTCCCGACGAGCTTTTTCAGCCTCGGTCACGGTTTCAACGAAGCCGAAAAGTTGCTCCGTGATGGAAACGAATTTGCGTTTCGTCGCGTCGAAGGGAATCAACTCCGCGGACACCTTTGCAAAGTAGTCGTGCGCGTGCCGTTTCGACTGCCGCCAGATGGCCGACAAACCGATCCGCTCGACTTGATTTCCGTCCGCGGTCGGCTTGAAGTACACGAGGTCGCCGTCACGGAGTTTGATCTTTCGACCGGCCGGCTCGCTGCGGAGGGAACCGACGAGATGATACGGGAGCGGCGGGTCGTCCGCGCGGGTGTGTTCGGTCACGTCGTCGGCCACGGCGTGAAACTCGGTCCACGCCCCAGGCGTGATCGGAAACGTCGGGTAGGTTTCCATCTCCTCGGGGTACGGGATGAACAACTCGTGATGCCGGTCGGAAGGCTGATTCTTGGGCCGCTCAGGTATGTCGAGCAGGCGCAACAGCCCTCGCGTGTACAACCGCTTCGTGCGGTGGTCTACGCAACGCTCGGGGATGGGGTCGTCCTCCGCCAACTGTCCGATCAGCAACCGGCCGTTGTTTGTGTTTTTCGCGTGCGGCCGCGAAATCTCGAATTCGTACCCGGCGTTCGGCGGCCGGTACGCCCCGCTCAATCGGATGTACCAATACTCCCGGTGGTCAGCCGAATAAGACCGCAGACCGGGGGTGGCCAAGAACTTCCCCGCTTCTCCGCTTACGTATTCGTTCAAATAGACCTTCGGTGGCGGCGCCGTTTTGGCCAAGCGATTCCGATACGGGTTTGCGAACATAGGGCGGAACTCCGGCCGGACAACGGCCCGCCCTTGCGTCCCCCACTTCTCCGAGTGCATCGGCATGACGAGCGGCCGGAGCCGGCGCGACCCGTCGGGCTGAATGACGATCATCCCAATGGTTGGCAAGAAATCCCTCATCGTGTCGCGCACCGTGTAAAACGTGTTGTCTAAGACGCGCAGGGCCGAGTTGCTGGCGGCCTCGGCGATGGCGGAGAACATGCCCCGTAGCGTCGTCGCCGGGACGGCGGGCTTGCCGTCGATCTCGAACGGGTGAACGGTGGTGGGGGCCGCCCCCGTCTGCGCGGCCCCGATGACGGTGTCTTCCTCCAGCGTCAGTTCGCAGAGAATGCGGCCCGTGAACGAGCCGGGGGTGTAGCGGTCGTGCGTGACGCCGGACTCGGGCTTGCCGAGGTCGGCGGCCGGGAGGCCGGGAACTACGGGGTCGCGGCCGACCGGCACGAAGTGGTACGGATTGGTCGTGGGCATCGGTCATTTCCCCTTCGCGGCCATGTGGGCCTGAAATTTTTCGAGCATCATCGTCAGGGCGTCCGCCCCGGCGGCCAACGCCGCGGCCGGGTCGGTAAAGTCTCCGCCGAGGGCGAGGTCGCCGAGGAACTCCGCTTCGTCTCGCCAGTCCGCCAAGCCGGCCAGCCCCGGCAGGCGGCCGCCCGTCACGGCCGCCGTGCAGTTCCCGTAGCCCTTGGCCCAGCCCATGCCGAAGGCGATGTCGCCCTCGATCAGGTCGCGCAGCGTCAGGGCCAGCAGGCCGAGGTGGGCCGGTTCCAGGCGGCCGAGGTTGACCGTCACCGCCCCGGTCATCGCGGGGGCGTGGACATGTTCCGCGTTGAACTTCAGGTGGTCGGCCCCGCCGCCGGTGAAGCGGTCGATGGCGATGAACTCCTGCCGGGTCGGCTCCTTAGCCTTCGTGGCGGTGAAATCCGTGAACCGCACGGCCGAGGCTTGGCCGCTCTCCCCGAAAATGTCCTCGATGAACGTCATGACGGCCGTCGCGGCCGGCGGCTTGTGGTCGGCCGGGGTCGCTTGGGCGGGGTTGAGCGTGCGGACGATCTTTTCGGCCCGCGCGCGGAACGCCCCGTGAATGGAGGACGCGGGCAGGACCGCACAGCCGGCGGGGTCGAGCCGGGGGGCGTGGTCCGGCCTCAAGTCTTTTGTGTTCTCGTCGTCGTCCTTGTCCTTTTCCTTCTTGCTTTTGACCTTGCACTTGTTCGGATCGTTCACCAGTAACGGGCCGTCGAACTTCAGTTCCAAGTCCAACGTTAAGATCGCCCGAGCGGACCCGAGGGCCAAGTCCTTCGCTTTTTGTTCCAGCGCCTTCTGTTCGCTCGCGGGGAGCGGTTGGCAAAGTTCGTAACCCGCCCCCTCCGTGATCTCACCGTTCAAAAACCGGGTCACGGTGGCGGCGTCCGCCCGGCTCACGCCGGTCAGCGCCCAATCGCAGCGGCCCCAGCCGTTGGCCATCTCGGCCCCGAGCCGGGCCGGGTCGTGGGCCGCGTTGAATCCCTCCATGAGGGCCAAGACGAACACGATGTCCTCTTCCCACAAATCTTGGCCGTCGATCACGACGCTGAATGTCGCGCCTTTCGGCACATACTCCACGTGGAACAATTTCCCCGGGAGCGCGGTCTTCGTCGCCCGGTGCAGGGCGACGCGGGCGGCCACGCCGGTCCCGCGATTGGGGTCGTAATACGGGATGTGGTCGACCGCCGCGGCGGCCGTGTGCAGCGGCGCGTTCCCGAACACTAGACGGCCCCCCCCGGCCGAATCCTCCTCGGCCCGGAGATTGCCGAAAAGGCGCTCGATCAACAGATCCTGATCTTGCGAAGCCGGCAGCCGGGTGGCCCAACTCCGCAGGTTCCCCTTCAACGCGCTGCCGGAGATGCACGGCCTTTGGTCGTGGCCCGTCAGCACGGCGGCGATTTCGACCAGCTTGCCGGCCGCCTGCTCGTTCAACAGGCCGTCACGAGTCGTGGTCCCCCCGGAACCGACATGCAACGGACTGTCCGTCGTCAGGGTTCCCTCGATTCGCCAGCGGTTTTGAAACACATAGTCGGCGTTGGGTGTCATTGGATCACCTCAATGTTCGTGGGGAGGTT
The DNA here is from genome assembly GCA_043767785.1 of Zavarzinella sp. Classification (GTDB taxonomy): domain Bacteria; phylum Planctomycetota; class Planctomycetia; order Gemmatales; family Gemmataceae; genus Zavarzinella. The sequence goes on from JAYUGD010000509.1 coordinate 6,092, forward strand.
TTCAAAATGCCCGTCGAGGTTGACGGCCACTTCGCCGAACCCATCCTCGGGCCGGAACGGGCAGGTGCGCCAGCTCAAGGCGCCATGTTCGCCGGCGTACCGCGCCTCCGCCCACTCCGGCAGCGGCAAGCCGTGGAGCCGCCATCGCTGGACGACCGCCGCGGGGTCCCCTCGGCCCGTGGGCTTGAGCATGAAAACGCTGCCGGGCATCGTGAGGAAGTACGGCTCGTACGGCTCCCCGGCCGGCCGGAACCGCTTCACGAGGTAGCCGCCGGCGATCTCCTGCCGGGCGAAGAAATGGCCGAGTTCCAGCGTGTGGCCGGACAAGTCGGCCCACACGGCCGTGTAGGCTTTTTCAAGCGATGTTTCGGCCGCATGGGTCACGATCCGCGGGTCGGCCAACAGGGCCGGTGTTTGCAGGGTGACGACGCACATCCCGGCCACGAGGGGATCGGCCTTGGCGGTCTTGGCCGAGGCCCACGCATCGCCGATGGTCACCGTCATGGCCGTCTTCGTCTTGCCGAGACCGTGCAGCCCTATTTGCATCAGACGTTGCAACTTCTCGGCCACGTTGTTGCGCACCTTTTCATCCACGCTGGCGAAATCAATCGACCCCAGCCAGTGGTCGTTGTCCGTCGGCACCACCATGTCGTAGGCGAACAAGTTTTCGTTCAGCGCCCGGCGTTTCTCGTAGTCGATGGCCGTGCGCACCCGCATCTCCCGCTTGAGGTCCGGCCAGCCGTGGGCCGACCGCACGGGAATGCGGTCTTTGGCCTTCCAATCGACGGAGTAGGTCGGCGCCCTCTTGTCGATCAGCACGGCGCCGGCCCACTGGGCGGTGTCGTAAGTTTCCCCGTTCACGCGGACCACCGACAGCGGCGGTTCCGCCGGCCGGACGCCGAGTTTCCGGGTTGGAAAGGCGTGCGTGAAGCGAATTTGATGGAGGTGTTTCCCGAGGTCCGCCCAATCCCCCGTGAGCGTGTCCAGTTCCAACGGGTCGCACCCCGTGATTTGCCCCAAGGTCGTGGCGACCACGCCCTTGACGGCCGCGCCGGAAATAAACTCGTCGGACTCGAACGTGTTGCCGTTCACCCGCCGCCTGGCGAGGCAGAACGCTTCCCGCGGGTGATAGGAAGCCCACAGCAGGAAATTGTTGTCGAGCGCGCGGTGAACCAACCCGGCGCCGGCGGCCGGGTTGGCTTCCTCAACCGTGTACCGCACACACACCAGACGACCGAACCCGATCCCGGTTTGCGCCCCGAAGGCGGGCGTCCAGCGCAGCCCGGCCATGAGCAGCGACGCAATCGTGTCCGCTTTCGTGTCATCCGCCGCGGAAAAGGAGATCCGGCCCGTGAACGGAATCTTCTCCCCGGCGGCGAACGGGGATTCGGCCATTTGCATCATGCCCCCTTCCGCGGCTTCTTTCTCGGGGTCGATGCGAATCCGGGTTTGATACGGCACGTCGTCCGGCCGCAACGGCCCGATGAAATCCTCGAACTCGACCCGGCCGCGGTGCGGGTCATAATCCCCGACAACGGCCCGGGGACCGAACAGGTCATCCGCCGCCGCCTTTTGCCCGAGTTCGACGAGGGATTGGCGGAGCCGCCCCTTGACCAGCGACCGCGGCAGATAAAAGTGGCCGTCGGGGCGGACCGCCATGACCGCGTCGATGCCGAACGCCCCGGCGGCGGTCGATTTGGTGAGGATCGGCCCCGCCAGCGTCAGTGTCGTTTTGAGAATGCGGCGAATCATTGGCGTTTGTCCTCCCCGATGTAATCCCACAGTTGCCAGAGCAGCGCCCAAGCCGTGTCCTCGCCGCCGAGCAGGGGCGCCAACGCGGCCCAGGCGTCCCGCGCGGCTTGGGGCAAGGGGGCCGTGATCGCGGCGCCGAGCGTTTTCATGTCCGTGCCCGCCGAGCCGTTTCGCAACAGGGCCTGCACGAGTTCATGGTGCTTGCGGCGGGGAAAATCAACCGCGTTGGCCTTCAAGGCGGCGATGTGTTTCCGGATGGCGGCGATGTCGTTCAGCGACAAAACCGTCCGCTTCGCCCGCTCCTCGGCCGACTCGTCGGCCGACCGCTTCGGCGTGTTGCCGGCCCGGAACGCCGTCACGTCCGGGCCGACGTGGTCGAACGACTCCAGCGTCTCGACGGCGACCAAATTTTCCGTCTTCGATTTGCTCTTGGCCAAGCCGGCCAAGTCGTCGGCCAACCGCGTCATCCGGTGGATGGGGGCCTTGTGGGAACAGATGACGACGCCGACCGCCAAGGTAAGAGGCGGTTCCGTTGGGTCCAAGTCATTCGGCAGTTTCCAACCGGACGACTGGGCGGCCATGAGGGTCAGCGTCTCGAACGCCTTCCACGCGGGGACGACCCAGATGATTTCATCTCCGCCCCAAAGAAGGGTTTCCAGTCGGATGTGGCCGTCCGCTTTCCACGTCGGGTCAGCCTTCGCGTTCTGAACAAGCGCCTTCATGAGGGCTTGCCGGCACCCCCGCAGGTAGATGTCCCACGTCTTCAGGAGTTTGTCGTCCTTGCACACAAGGCGTTGTGTTTTACCGAAGTCGTTGCCGTCCAGATAGATCACGGCCATCTTGCCATAGAGGTTGCCGGGGATCGTTGTCTTTTTGGGGAACCTCATCGTCAGGTCTTCGAGCGTGGAAACATACGTCAGGCCCGTGATTTTGGTTTCGTCTTCGTAGAGTTGCCGCTTTTGATCCTGGCCATGCGCGTGTCGGATTTTCACGGACGCACTGACATTCTTTTCAACCCGGGCGATCCACGTTTTGTCCGTCGCCGGCCGCACCAGATCGACCGCGCACGCGTCGGCCGCCGCCGTGCCGTACAGATGGTCCAGAGACAAGGACGGCTCGGCCCATTGCCACCGGCGGTTCTTGGCGGTGACGCGCTCTACATCCTTTGGGAAGTCCGCTGTCTCGGGGACGACGTCCGCGGCGAAGGTCGCGTGGCGGTATTGGGCGTGGGTGCGGAGGTGCGTGCGCACCTTGCTCCGGACGGCCTCCGCCGCGGCCGCGTCCGGCGATTGAAACTTGAACAGGCCGACGGACGCCCCGAGCGAGACGGGTTCCAGCCCGGTCACGTTCGCGGTGAGGGTCTTGACGGCCGCCAAGAGCAAGAGGCTCCCCCCGCGGACCGTACTGAGTTCTTGGCAGTCGGTGATGAAGTGGGATTGGTTGATCCCCTCGACGCGCAAAAGGTAATCGGGCATTGGCAGTCCGGGCGCGAGCGCTGTGTGAATAAGAAGATGATTCAAACCGATCCATTCGCCCGACGCAAGTGAAATATCGACGGGAATTGTCTGCCTCCCCGTTGGTGTCCCGCCGCCGGCGGCGCCCGAAAACCGCCGACTCCGATGAATTCCCGGCGTATCATGCCCATTGGTTCCGGCCCCTTCCCCTCTGTTGAGCGGAGTTCCCTTGACGCCCCAGCCCGCCGCCAAAATTCCGGTCTCAGATTTCCGTCAAATTCTGTTCTGGCCGCTCCTGCTCAAGGCGTCGGCGACGCCGACCGGGTCCGATCGTCAGTTCAAGCCGTGGGCCGATCTGCTCACCCGCGGCGACTGGGAATCGGCCCCCACCCTCCCGCCTGACGTGACCGACCGCGGCGGCGAGGACATCACGTACGAGGAGATCGTCTACTTTCACCCGTTCGTCCGCGACTTCCTCTACGGCGACGGGTCGCCGCCGGCCACCGCGGAGAACTCGGGCCGGCCGCTGCTCCGGTTCCGGCGCAAGCCGGAGAGGCGCCTGACATTCATGGACGTCGAATGGCATGACGCGCCGCCGGACGGCACGCCCGGACTGGTCGCCGTCCGGCTCGCCGTCAGCCGCTTGGAGCTTTATTTGTGCAAGCCCTTGGTCGCCGTCTTGGCGGTCGAGTTGACGGACGCCGAGCGCGCCGACCACGAGCCGCTGACGCTGCACGACGCCATGAAACTCCAGTCACTCGTCCGAGAAGTGTACCCGCCGTATTTCGACGACGAGGGACGCGCCGGCAACTGCCCGCATTCGGTCACCTTCTCCGGGGACCACGGCGTGGTCGCGACGGCCAATTTCAACCCGCACAAGCGGGACCACTTCGCCGGCTTCACGCACCGCGGGGCCGAGCCGCCGGCCGCCGCGCACTGGCAAAAACTGCTCGAGCCGCTCAAGCCATTCCCGGGCCGCGCGCCGACGGCGGACACGCATTTTTACCAGCAGATCGCGGACGACCGCATGCCGAGCATGACGTTCCTGACCGTCCCCAACCCCCGCGACATCAGTGACGACGACTACGACCGCCTGACGGGGTGCGACGCGCCGGGGGGCGGCCCGCCGTACGCGCCCGCGTTCCTGAGGCGGGGCCGGGCCGCGCACGCCTACGACCGGTATTGGGACGACCGCCCGGACAAGTCCTTGGCCGACTTCGACACCCGGTACCTGTGCAGCGGGTACCACTACATGACCGTCGCGCGGGCCGGCGGCGAGTACACGGCGGTCCTGGCCGACCACTTTCGCCGGCACTACTTCCACATCGGCCTGCTCTTGCACTATCACCGGGCCGCCCTGCTGAAATTCCAAGACGACATGGCGGAGGCGGTGAAATTGCTCCCGCCCGGCGGCGCGGAGGAGGAAATTGTCTCCCCGGCGTTCCGCCGCGAAGTGACCTACATTCAGATGACGTTTATGAAGTTCCGCGCCCGGGCGTGGTTCACGGAAGCGACCGGCCAACTCCAGGGGCAAGAGTTGTTCGTCTGGTGGTCGACGTTGCTGGGCACGGCGGCCCTGTTCCGGCAAGTGGACGAGTCGATCCAGCGCCTCTACGCGGCCGTGGCCGAGTACGAGACGCGCGACTTGGCCAAGTCGCAGGAGCGGTTGGCCAAGTCGCAGGAAGACTTGGCGTCGGCCGCCTTAATGGGGTTGCCGGCCGCCTTGGCGCTGGCCGCCCTCTCAGTGCTCTTGGCCGCGCTGAGCATCAAATGGGGCGACGCGGGCCGGGCCGACGCCTTTTGGCCGGCCGCGCTCCTGCTCGCCCTTACCCTCGCCGTGGCGGTCAACGGCGCCGGCCGCCTCCTGCGGCCCGGCGCCATCGGCCGGCTCAAGGCGTGGTTCATGAACGTCCCAGGCCCGGACGCGACGAGTGGACGCGCCGCCGGGCCGGCCGGCGGCGAATAACATGGCCCACCACGGGGCGACCGCCCCGCCCCTGATGTCCGCCCCGCCTTTTGAGGGTCTCATGGCACGCACCCGCCCCAAACCAGATTTGGCCGACGAGTTCCGCCGCCGGCTGAAGGAAGCCAAGATGACCGCGCACCGCGCCGCGGAGCGGATCGGCGTGGTGGACGTCACCCTGCGGACGTGGCTGGTCCGCAATCGCTTTCCGAAGCAGGCGGCCGTGGACTTGGCCCGCGAGTTGAGATGGGCCATCACGCCGGAGCAAATGCTCGCCCAGTACCGGATGGCCGGCCGGGACTGGGCCCGCGGCGGGCCGCGGCCGGCCGACACGCCGGTGTCCTGCCTGGACCTCTTCGCGCACTTCGACCGGAAGGCCAAGACCGTGAAGGGCCTGCTGGAGCGGGCCGTCGGCGACGCCTTGCCCGCCCTCTTGAGAGTGATGGGGGCGAACGACTTGGGCGTGTTCGCCTCGTCGACCGTCACCCCGCTTGAGATGTCGGCGCAGGCGCCCGCGGACTTATTGGACGGCGTTGCCCGCGCCGTGGGCGCCGGCGCCCGGTTGCTGTACTTGCGCCCGGCCGAGGAGTGCTTGACTGCTTTCCGCGAGCGGTTCGACTCGGCCCTGCCGTACGGCCCGGAGGTGGATGAGGAGTTGGCCCGCCTCCGGACCGCCGTGCGAAATCGGCTGCCGGCCGATCCGACCAAGGCGGAGACGCACATTGTGCAGGTCCGGTGCCCGGCCGACGATCAGGAATTCTTCATGCCCGGGTTCCGCGTGGGCATGGTTCAGTCTTTTTCCCGCCTGCCGGCCCCGAGCGTGCGAATGCTGGTGTGGCTGCCGGCGAATTTCGGGGGGGCCATTTACCTCTCCCACAACCCCGCGGATCACTTCGTGGATCGATTCGCCCGGTTCGCTCACGCCAACCTCCGCCGGGGCACCGCCCTCATGTCGGCGGAGGAGAAACAGGACGCGGACAAGTACCGCCTGCTTTTGGAAGTGAAACGCGCCGACCCGGCCCAGTAAGTTGCAAGACGGGCCGCGGCGCGACGCCGGCGCGGCAGACCTCGCCACCGGCGCGGATTAGACGGCACCCCCTTCAAATCGGCCTTGACTTTTTAGCCTCGACTGAAGTTTTCTTCATCCCTGATCCTGTATGATGCCTCTGAAGCGGGTTCTTGATTTTTGGGAACTGACGTGCGTGGTTATAGGCGAGAATCTCGCACTGGCGTGTCCAAACGCCTGGCCAAGTCGCACGGCGTGCCCGTAACGAGGGCAATTGGTCGTGAACTTGTGTTCGCAAACGGTGTCCGGTTTGTTTGTGAAATAAGATTGTCAAAAGTCGATGTTGCCCGTATCCATAGCTGTGTTGCAATCTTGTTGCGAAACGTTGTGTGCGGGTGCGACATTTTGCCACACGATGCGGGCCGCCGGTTTGGGCTTGTTCCAATCGGTAATTATGCGACACTCCCACGCGGTTTGGCCGCAAGGGTGTCCGTCGCAAAGCGAGCCGCCGCGGCCCGGTGAGCGTTGCGAATATCGGGCCGCCGCGGCGCTTGCACGAAACCGCCGCGGCGCTTGCGCGGAGCCGCAAGACGCCGGCCAAAACACGACCTAAGATGGTCGGTCCGGTGCATTGGAGCGCCGGCCGGGTGGAAACCCGCGATTTATGCCCGCCGCGGATGCGGCCGGCAAACCAATTGCATTAGCGGAGACGCAAGACGTGTCTCAAGAGAGCCGAAAGCCGATGGCCGCCCAGTCTTCGATGGATACCCTCTTTCAAATCGGATTGTTTCGCGTGGCCGTCAGTCGCGCCGAGCAAAATATGGGCCGAGAGTTGTACACGGACCAAGTGGCCCTGTCGAGTTGGCTCGAGACGTTGCGTCGGCTCGGCGCGATGAGTACCGTTTATCAAAAGGCGATGTCCGCGGCCGCCGACGTTTGGGGGGGCGTCCGCACATGGCTGACCAATGCCCTGACCGCGACGGAACAG
>JAYUGD010000510.1:0-4969 GCA_043767785.1 Zavarzinella sp.
TCCCCGGGTGCGCCGAAACGGCGACCCGGGGCTAATGGCTGTGACCCCATCCGGGGTCAAAAGCCACGCAACGGGCCGACCTCGTTGCCTTGGCCGTCATGTTCCCGACTCGCCAAGACTGGCCGCCGTCTGGTAAAGTGCTGAGAGACGCCCGGAGATGCCGATGACCCGAACGGAACCGCCGCTCACCGAACTGTACTTGGAAGACGAGGTGGCGTGGCTCGACGCGATGGCTGATCGCCTGCGCGCCGAGGATTACGCGGATCTCGACTACGCCAGCCTGACGGAGTTCCTGACCGACATGGCCATCAGCGAACGCCGGGAAGTCGTCAACCGATTGCGAATCTTGCTGGCCCACGTTTTGAAATGGCTGCATCAACCGGGCCGCCGGACCGGCGGGTGGCATGCCACGATTCTCGAACAGCAATATCAACTGTCCGGCCACGTCGGCCGCGGCGTCCTGCGGAACCACGCCGCGGCGTCATTGGCCGATTGCTATGCGGCCGCCGTCAAACTCGCCGCCGCCGAGACCGGCCTGCCGGCCGAAGCGTTCCCGGCCGAGTGCGAATACACGCTCGTTGAGGTGTTGGCGTTCGACCCGGCGGCATAGGCGGCGTGAATTGATTTGGCGAGCCGACGCCGTCAGGCGGGTAATCTTGGCGAGCCGACGCCGTCTGGTAAAGTGCTGAGAGACGCCCGGAGACGCCGATGACCCGAACGGAACCGCCGCTCACCGAACTGTACCTCGAAGACGAGGTGGCGTGGCTCGACGCGATGGTTGATCGCCTGCGCGCCGGTGCCTACGCCGACCTTGACTACGCCAGTCTAACGGAGTTCCTGACTGACATGGCCATCAGTGAACGCCGAGAAGTAGAAAACCGACTCGCGGTGTTGTTGGCGCACATCCTGAAGTGGCTGTACCAGCCGGACCGGCGGTCCAACAGTTGGCGCGCCACGATCATCGAACAGCGCCAGAAATTGAATCGCCGCGTCGGCCGCGGCGTCCTGCGGAACCACGCCTTGGCCTCGCTGGCCGACTGCTACGCCGACGCCGTCGAAGTCGCCGCCGCCGAGGCCGGGCTGCCGGCCGAGGCGTTCCCGGCCGCGTGCGAATACACGCTCGCGGAACTGCTGGCGTTCGACCCCGCGGCGCCGGGCGCGTAACCCGCCGGGCCGGTCACAGAAGACGCCGCGTTGAGGCTCCGCACCGGGGGTGTCGGCCACGGCGCGTCTCGGCGAACCGAATCATTGTCGCCTCCGGCCCCGCGCCGTCTGCACAATGGTTCGGCCGTCGAGGGTGTCAAGGAGTTCCATAAAGCGGGGGCGGTTCTTGTACTTCTCGCGGATCGAGGACACGAGGGCGTCCCACTCGGCCGGGCGGGCGAGCGCCTTGTACAGCGGCCGGAGCTTTCGCAGGTAGCCGGTTGCGGCCTGGTACGCGGTCGGGCTGGCGTCCGGGAGCTGGGCGGTCAACGCGGCTTGGTACGTGTCGAGCGCGCGGTCCGGGTGGGTGGCGGCGACGGCCTCGGCGACGCGGTCGGCGTAGGCCTCGGCGGCGCCGCGGTGGTATTGGGGCGTCGGGGCGGCCCGCATCTTGTCGAACCACGCGAGGACGTCATCGGGACGCTTCGCGGCGATCGCCATTTCGAGCAGCACGTCCAAATGCGGCCGGGGGGCGGTGTCGAATTGCCGGCGAGGCCCCCAGAGCGGGGCCAAATAATCCGGCACGGGCAGCGGCCAGCGCGGATCGACTGTCACCTTCGGCGGGGCCGGGGCCGGGACGGGGCGGGCCGCGTCGGCTTTCTTGCGGCCCGGCGATTTGACCAGCGGGGCCGCCCGCGGCGCGACGATTTGGACGGGCGAAACGCCCGTTTCCAAGAACCGCAACGCCGCGGCCCGCACCGGCTCTTCGACCGTGGCCTTCGCCGCGGCCTTGACCAACTCGCGGAAGCCGTGTGCGCTGGGATGCTCGAAAAACTCGTTGGCCACGTGCGCCGCGACCACGTCCCACTCATTGCGCTTCTCGGCGAGTTCGCGGAGTTTGCCGGCCAAGTCCGCGGCGATCCCGGGATACTTCACGACGGTGGCGGCGATCCCCTCCCGCGCCCAGCGCTCGGCGTCTTCCACGCGGCCCTCTTCCAAGAGGTAGGCGACGAGGCGCTGGTAGCCCCCGCCCGCCCGGGCTTCCGCCTCGTAAAGCGCCAACACCTCCGCGTCCCGCCCGGCCTTTTCGAGCGCGTCGCCGACCCAGCCCGCGAGGCCGCCCCGGTCGTAATTGCTGATGAAGTCGTCCGCTCCGACGGGGCGGGCTTGCAGCCGCGCCGCCAACACGTCGGCCACGGCGGACCAGTCTTCGGGCGTCGCGGGGGCGTCGAAGACGGCCGCGCTCGCCTCGCCGGTCACGTCGTACTCGTCGTCGAGGACGGCGTCGATCGCGAAGAGGAGCCGGTCCGGCGCGGACAGCCGTGACGTCAAGACGGCTTGGAACACCACGGGCAGCGCCTCGGCGAACGCGGTCGATGTCTCCCCCTCGTCGTTCGATTCGCCGATTTGCCGCAGCCCCTCGCGGATGAACTCACGCCCCAGGGACACGACCTCGTCGGCGTGCCCGAGTTCCAGGAGCCGTTCGAAGCGGCGCGTGACGGGGGCGTAGTCCGGCAGGTGCCCGCCGGCGTCCCAATGGTTGCTCCAGCCCGCGTCCCGCGTGACTTTGGCGATGTCCTTCCGGGCCTCGGCGACGAGGCGCCGGACGTCGCCGGATTGGAGCGCGAGCCGCTCGCGGAATTCGCGGTGCAACTCCGGAAAGCGCCGCACGAGCGACCAGACCAAGTCGGCCAACTCGCCCGGCGACTTCGCCCGGATGTCCTGCTGAATCCGCTGGTCCCAGTCCTCCGGGCCATCGGCTTTCGGCTTGGCGGCCGGCGCCTTTCGCGCCCCGCGCGCCGGGGCGCGATTGTCCTCTTCGTCTTCGTCTTCGTCCTCGAAATTCGCGTCGTCCTCGTCGTCCGACTCGTCGTCGTCCCACTCCTCGTCCTCGCCATCGTCCCCATCGGCGGCGGTCTCCAACAGTTCCCATCGCGGGTCGTCTTCGGCGGCCGTCGGCACGGCCCGGCCGGCCGCGACGGCGTCCAAGTACTCCGCGACGACGGCCACCGCGTGCTTGCAGGAGATGCCGACGGGGCAGCTACAGTCCGACGCGAGGGCCGGGCCGCCCTTCCCCGCGGCCAACGACACGGTGGTCGCGTAATCGTCGCCGCCGCGCACGGTCGCCAAGAGCCGCCCGTCCGCGGCCTTCCGCAAATCCGCGACGTGGCCGCCGCGGTGATACGCCCGGCCGCGCGTAACGCTCCGGCTCCCCGCCCAGCGGGTCACATCATCCCACGTCAACGCCGCCCAGCCGTCGTCGGCCGACGCGGAGGCCTCGTGTTCGCCGTTGGCTTTTCGGCTCATCGGATCGCCCTCCCCTGGTGTCGCTCAGTGTATCCCGCCGGCGCTCATCCCAAGCAATGGGCGAACAACAACTTCCACTCCAGCAGTTGCACTCGCTTGGCCAACTCCTCATCGGCCGATCCCGTCCCGCGGACGCGCTCGCAGAAGTCCACGAAGTCGAACGGGGTCGTGTAGGCGTAACCCACGGCCGGGCACTCGGCGGCGAGTCGCGGGACGACCGGGTGATTGCCGATGCACCGGAACCAATACTTGCTGTTGGCCGGGTCCGGCTCCCTTCGGTGCATGACGGCGTGCCAGAAGGAACCCGTCGGCGTGTCGATCTCTTGGCTCAGGGTGTGGGACTCGTCCAAAAAGTCGTGCAGCAGCCAGAGGCCGGCGAGGGCGGCGCGGGCCATGTCGGCATCTTGGTGGCCGGGCGCCACGTCGGCCGGCGTCAGGCTGACCAGGAGCGGTTTGACGGCGAGGTTCGGCGACCCCGGCCCGAGGTCGGCCAAGCGGTCGATGAGCAGGGTTTGACGGACGGCGTCGGCCTTGGTCGTCATCGGGTCGTCTCCCGTGGTTTTCCATCGTCAATCCGCGACGGTCATTACCCACACTTCGGACGCGCCGCTCCGGTCGCTGACGAAGGCGATCTTCTTGCCGTCGGGACTCCACGCCGGGGAGGTGTCGGCCGCTTCGTTGTTCGTCAGGTTTTTCAAGTCCTTCCCGTCGGCGCCGATCACCCAGATGTCGGCGTTGCCGGCCCGGTTGCCGGCGAAGGCGACGCGCTTGCCGTCGGGACTCCACGCGGGCCACGCATCGAGACCGTCGCCGTCGGTGAGCTTCTTCACGTCCGTCCCGGCGGCGGCCATCGTGTAAATCTTCTGCCGGCCCGAGCGGCCGCTGCTGAAGGCGATGCGCTTGCCGTCGGGCGCCCACGCCGGGTGCAGGTCGAAGGCGACTTCGCTGGTCAGGCGTTTGATGTCCTTGCCGTTGGCGTCGGCGACGTAGAGTTCCGGGTTGCCGTCGCGGGTGCTGACCCAGAGGATCTTTTTGCCGTCCGGGCTGTAGCGCGGGGACTCGTCGAACGCCGTGTGCGGGACGACGGTCTGGTGGTCGGTCCCGTCGGCGTTGACGCGGTCGATTTGCAGTTTGCCGTCGGTCCCTTGCAGGATGTCCAGCACGAAGATGATGCGCTTGCCGTCCGGCGACCAGTGGCCGTCGAAGTGCGGCGTGTCCTTCTCGATCAGCCGCTTGAAGTCCTTGCCGTCGGCGGCCATCGTCCACAGGGCCATCTTCCCCTCGTGGATGCGCGTGAAGAGAATCCGCGTGCCGTCCGGCGACCACTGCAGGTGCTGCTTGTGCGAGCCGTCCGACGTGAGGCGAACGGGGTCGGCGGCGGGGAGCGGGACGGCGAGGAGGAACAGGAGTAGGAGGCGCATGGCAGGCTCGCGGGGGCGTGGGGACATCATACCATGAGGGGAAGCCGTTTACCTCACCCCCTAACCCCCTCTCCGAAACGGAGAGGGGGGACCAAACC
>JAYUGD010000511.1:0-1681 GCA_043767785.1 Zavarzinella sp.
CCGGCGCTGCCGCTTGGCCATTTCGTACACGGCCGAGAGCGTCGCGTCGTCCGGATCGAGGGTCTTGACTTGCAAGGCGAGCGACTCGGCATCGCGGTACTTGTGCGCCTTGACGAGTTCGTTGATCTCGCGGACCTTCTTGCCGATCTCCTCTTTCTTGTGCGCGTCCGCGAGGTTGCGGCCGGCGACCATGTCTTTGGCGTTCCGCTTGCCCGTGGCCTCGGCGGTCAAGAAGTCCATCTGTCGCTTCATAACCCGGAAGCCGTCGAGTCGGCGATCGACGTGCGTGAGCAGCATCCCTTGGCGGGCCGGCGAGAGCGTGCTGGCGTGAACCTTCGCCGTGTAGTCCGCGAGCAACTGAATGGCGAGGTCCGTGGCCCCGCCGTTGAACGCTTCTTGCGCTTTGGTCTGCGCTTCGAGGCCTTCGGTGCGCAGCTTTTGGAACTCGACTTCGGCGAGGGCTTTCACTTGATCGCTGAGCCCGCTGGCGGCCGGCGGAACCGTCGGCGTACTGGGCGTGAGCGGCCCGGCCGGAATTTTTGGCTCCTGGCCCGCGGTCGTCGCCACGCCGCTCTTGATCTTCTTCAACCCTTCGATCGCGTCGGTCGTCAACTTCGCCAGTTGCGTCGCTTGGTCCGGCGCGAGCATGGCGGGGTCGATCAGTTTCGCGACGCCCAGAGCTTGCTCGTACTGCTTGGCGTTGTAGTACTCGGCGGCCGCGATGAACGACCCGGCGGCGTCTTTCCGCTTCCGGTTGAAGGTCTCCGTGTCGATGTCCCGCAGCAGCTTCTCGGCCTCGGCTTTCACCGCGGCATCGCCGCCGTTCATGGCCAACACGGCCATCTTGCGGGCCGTTTCCATCTCCCCGCGGCGGAGTTCGCCCGCGGCATCGGCCAGCAACTTCGAGCCGTTATTCGTCGGGCTCGGGACTGTCAGCGGAGCGGCCAACGGCGGAAGCACCGGCACCGTGGCGACCGTCGGGGCCGGTGTGGCCAAGGGTGGAATCAACGGGGCGGGCACCGTCGGGTCTTTAATCGTCGGCACAATCGGGCCGGGGATCGTCGGCACAGTAGCGACGGTCGGAGCCATCGGGGCGACCGGGAATCCGGGCACGACCAGGGGGCCGGGCGTCGGGTTGGCGACCGCCAGGGCCGTTTCCTTCTTCGCCGTGCGGACTGCTCCAATCTGAATGTCGATGGCTTTCGTCGGCAGGCCCAGACCGTTGCCGATTTGGCTCGCGATCGTCAGCGCCGCTTCGGCCCGGACGAATTCCTTCTTCGCGCTCAGCGATTCCGCGCTGCGAGCGAGCATGTCCATCTGCGACTTGCCGTCGGCGAGCACGTCCTTCAACAGGGCGTCCGGAGTGTCTTCGGTCGCCGCGAACGTCGCCCCCAGTTTCTGGGCGTCGCTCGCCTTGGCCTTGGCCTCGGTCAGCTTATTTTGCTTGAGCAGCGTCCGCCCGTCGGCGACGAGCATCATCGCCTGCGCCTTGGCGGATACGACTGGCGTTGCGGGGAGAACCTGCGCCGTCGCGGTCAAGGGAGCCGCCGGGATCACCGGGCTCGCCGGGGCGATCGGGAAAGGTGCTCGGCACTGGCACGGTGCTCGGCACCGGCACGGTCAGCCCGGCGGTTGCGACCTTCGCGGGGTCCATCGGCTTGCCGGTGTTGCCGACCGGCAT
>JAYUGD010000512.1:0-13247 GCA_043767785.1 Zavarzinella sp.
CACGAGTTCGTCGTCCGTCAGCGTCTTGATCGTGTCCGTGTCTTCGGGCAGGTCCTTGCCGTTGAAGGAAATCTTGACGGTGAGCTTGTCGCCGTCCACCTTGTATGTGCCGCCGAGGTTAGTTTTCTTGCCGTCTTCTTCGATCACGATGGCCAGCTTGCCGTCCTTCAGGAATTCAACAACGGTCCCCTTCGGCACGTCCCCCGTCGTCTTGGTGAGTTCCCACTTGCCGACAATCTTCGCCGCGTCGATCTTCGTTTCAGCCGCCGCGAACCCGGCGAACACGGCCAGCGCCACGACGGACGCCACAAGCTTCTTCATGATTATTCCCTTTGTTTGGGGCCGAAGCTGTGCGCTTGGCCGAGGACGATGCTAGGGAGGCCCCTCGGGACCGGCAAGCATTTCCGTCAGGTTCGCCAGAATCGCCGCCGGCTCGGCCATTGCCCCGATCCCGGTGTCCCCGCACGCGAGTTCCTTGACGACTGGGGGAACGATGCGAAGTCGCCTGCTCCGGGCGTTTAACTGGGCGATCAGGGCGTCGTCTTCCAGGGAGGCAGGGACGTGGGCGGCCCCGAAATCCATGGCGATGCACCGCAAGTGCCGCCGCGTCATCGGGTGCGCCCACATGTGCGTGTTCATGGCCGGGGCCAAGACGACCGGCTTGGCCGGGTCCCACGCCCGCCACACGCAGGTGAGGCAGTTGTCGCACAGGCCGTTGGCGAACTTGCCCGCCGTGTTCGCGTCCAGCGGGGCGACCACGAACACGGCGGCCCACCGCCGCAGTTCGATGTGCAGGACGGCGTTCCCACGTTGATACGTCTGGCCGTCGGATTGCCCCGGCCACTCGTCCGCGTCCGTGACGACGACTTGCGGGTTGCGGCCGACATGGGCGGGATCGAGTTCGGCGGGGTCGAAGAAGTACAGGCCGGCCGTCGTGCTGACGACCTTGACGGCGTGCCCGGCTCCGCGGAACACCGCGACCAATTCCGGCGTCTTGACGGCCGCCACCGACCCCGTCACTCCGAGTAAAATATTTGCCATTTGATGCTGCCCCTCCCGGCAGTTTACCGGGCCGCCGCGGCGTCCGCCACCGGCCGCAGGGTGGCCGACGGCTGGTCGAGGGCCGCGACGTGCCGAGTGAGGGCGTCGGTCGGGTTGGGATAAACCTCCCGCAGTTTCGGGTGCAAGGCTGTCGTCTTCGCCAGCCCGCGGAGTTGCTGCAAATACGCGAGAAGGACGGCGCGGGCCTCCGGGGAGCCGCGGAGCATCAGGTGGACCCACGCCCACGACTCCTGGTACTGCGGCCGGCCCATTTGTTGGACTTGGTCGAGTTTTTCCAGCGCGGCGAGGTCCGGGACGAACCCGTTCTGACGCAGGGCCTCAACGTGCAGGACGTTCAGGCCGGCCTTTTCCGGTGGGAGTTCGTAGAACTCGGCCAGCCCTTCATCCAGCCACAACGGCACTTCCTTCAACACCCCGTGCAACAGGGCGTGCGTGAGTTCGTGCCGCAGGTCTTGGCGGATGTGGTCCCCCCAAAACGTGAATACCGTGAGGTCGTCCGGCCCGCCCGCCGTCCGCGGCTGGGCGATGAAGAACGCGCGCCGCCGCGGCAGTTCCGGGTAGCGGTGCCGCATATATTTTTCGTACCGATCTTGGTCGTCGAACAGGTACACTTGCACGACGGTGTTGGACGGCGGCAACTGGAGGTCACGGTAAAGTTGGTCGCGCAGGCCGCTCAGTTCTTGGAACAGCGGCGTGTTCTCTTTGAGCGGCGTGTCACTGTAGAAGACGAACTGCGAAACGCGCTGCGGCGGGCTTTTCCCGGGCAAGACCGGATTCGCGGAAAACTGGCCGGCGGGAATGATCACCGGGTCCGGCTTGCCGAACGAATTGCAGCCGACGCCCCAACAGGCCGTGACGCCTGCCAAGCACGCCGCGAACAGCGGCGAAAATCGGGATCGTCGGGAGCGGTCAGCCATGAAGCCGTTCCGTGGGGATTCGCCCAAACTCGCCACCTTATAATCCGGCCGGCCGCCAAACGCCAGCCCGACTCTCTCCCATCTGTGTCGTCGCGGAACGCGGCCGTCTTGAATTTTGCGTCAATGCAGGCCGCGGCCGCCCAGACGAATCTTCTCCAGCTTGTCCAAACACCGGCGGAGAATGTCCTTCCACCAACTCTTCCATTCCCCCCACTCCTTTGACGTTCCGCCCAGATAGAGTCTTAACCACCGCAGTCTCGTCGTCTGAGTAACGCCGGACATCGTCAATGAGCTTACGCACAAGCGGGTAAGATCACGCCGACGGCGATCCGCGGAGACGGTCCTCTGCCGTTCCAGGCCCACCAAGTCGATTAAGAAAATCCGCCCGCCGCTCACGACCACGTTGGATGCTTTCAAATCCCGGTGGGACAGGCCGCGCTGGTGCATCAGCCGGACGAGGTCGGCGGACTCCGCGAAGACGGCCTTCCGCGGAGCGACAGTGATCTCGTCGAGCGTTTTGGCGGCCGGGAGGTGCTCCATGAGCAAATACCCTTCCCTCTGCAGGCCGAATCGCCGCCGATGAGAAACGGCCAGCGCCCGCGGCGTGGGCAGCCTCCGGTTCTCCATCGCGCAAGCCCCAACCCACGACCGCAGCGCCGGGGACGGCCGGACGAGATTGGCCAACGGCGTGTGCCACCGCTTGATGTTGAACCGTTTCAGGACATAAGCCATGTCGGCAATTTGGACGACGGCCACCGTCGAGGTTTTTGAATCCTTGAAAACCGTGGTCGAAGGGTGGCGAAACAACGCTTCGGGGTCGTTCATCGCCGCGACCGCCTCTGCCGGGGCGTCCTTTCGGACGTGACCGCGAAGGCCATCAAAGTCATGGTGCCGAAAGTCTTTGTTGTCCGTCACGCACCGCAGATCGCGGGACCGCCAGAGGTCACGGTTGGATCCCAACGTCTTCCGCTCAATCTCTGCGCCAACGGCGTTCGCCAGGCCCGCCAGCTCACGATAAGCCCGCCAAAACGCCGCCCGGTCTCTCGGCGCCGCCCGCATGTTGAACCAGCGGTTAAGCGACACGAGATTTCGCACCCGGGCCGCCGTCGGGAGTGAGCCGCCGAACGATTCGAGGTCGTGGACGTCGATCAGCCGCCAATCGTCATGCGGGTTGGCCGCGTCCAGCAAGATGTTGCCGGGGTGTAAGTCGGCGTGGACAAATCCGGCCGCGTGCAGCTCGGCCAACAATCCGGCCAGCTTGACGGCGATCATTCGGCGTTGTGTCACGGCGTGCGGACAAGTCGTGAGGTACTCACCGAGCGTGACGGCGTTGGGCACCGCCAAAGTGACGAGGTGACTCCCCCGCGGCCACAGCCCCGCGACGCGGCCCCACGCCAGCGGCACGATCGTCGGAATGCCCTTGGCGCGCAACTCTTCGAGCCGTCGGAATTCGATCCCGGCCTTCGGCCCGCGCAACACGTCGCGGCCCCACGCCCGCGGGCCGTTGAACTTGGCGTGCTTCCAAAAGAGGTCCACCGCGCCGCTTTGAACGTGGTACACGGCGCGGTGCGCCCCGGCCTTGACCGCCTGCGCCCGGCCGGCGGACACACTCGCCGTGAGGTCCAATATCTCCGGGGTGAGCACGTCACGGCCGATGGCGCTGAGATGCCAGACGATGCCATTTTGGTGAAAGGTGTCGGTGGGGATCATCGCGGCGAACCCACGAGTTCCAGCCACTTGGCCGCCCCGGACTCCACGCTATATCGCCGACGCACGAATTCGCGGGCCTTCGCCCCCATGACACGGCGAAGCGGCGGATTTTCAACCAAGGTGCGGATGGCCGTTGTCCATTCTTCGGGCGTGTCCGCGAGGAAGCCCGTCTCGCCATGCTCGATCATCTCCGGGTGAACGCCGACGCGGTTGGCGACCACCGGCAGCCCCGCCGCCATGGACTGCAATACTTTCAGCCCGCACTTTCCCCGGCTCCACGGGTCGTCCGGGATCCAACTGACGCCGATGTCGGCGGACGCGAGTTCGGCACGTTCCGTCGCCTCGCGCCACGGGACCTCGACCACGCGCAGGCTCTCGAATTGGGGGAAGCGGTCGCAGATGACTTTCATCGCCAAGGCCGGCAGTTCCCGCCCGAGTTGCTCCCACAGCGGGCGCATCGCCTCGATCCCCTTGAGCGTGCTGGACGACCCGATCCACACGAGTTGAGTGGCCGGGCCACTGTGGGCGGATGAGGGGTAGTTCTCCACGTCCACGCATGTCGGAATGACAACTCGGCTCGGCGCGTTCGCCGCCGCGCAGCCCTCAGCGAGGTGGGCATTTCCGGCGACGACCGCATCGACCCGCGACATCAAATAGTGGAAGCGACCCGCCCGCTTGCGGTCCTCAAATCCTTTGCCGGAGAACGAGTCTCGCAGCCAGACGGCGTCGTCCAAATCGAAAATTAGCCTCTTCGCGGACCGCCGCAGCAGCCACGTTTCCGCCTTCGACGGCAGCCGCCGCTGCAAGATCACCACGTCGAACTCGCGCAACTGGCGAAAGCCCCAGATGCGGCGCGCGGGATTGTTGGCGTTCGTCACATAAGTGATCGTGTGGCCGTGGGCATTCAGAATGGGTTCAAACGCCCGCAGGCGATACCGGCAGCAAACGTGGTCGGGCGAATCGACGAGGGCCGCCAGCCGCATCAGGGGACTCCCGCCTTCACTTCCGCTTGGTCAACGCCCGGGCCATGTCCCGCTTCGCTTGGGCCGTCTTCATCGACTGCCGCTTGTCGTGCAGTTGCTTGCCGCGGGCGACCGCCACTTCGACCTTGGCCTTCCCGGCCTTGAAATAAATGCTCAACGGGACGAGCGTGAAGCCCTTCTGCATGAACTTGTCGGCGAACTTCACCAACTCCCGCTTGTGCAACAACAGCTTCCTCGTGCGCTTCGGCTTGTGGTTCAGGTGCGTGCCCATGGCGTACTCGGGGATTTCGCACCCCACCAGCCAAAGCTCGTCGCCCTCGATCTTCGCGTAGGCTTGTTCCAAGTTGCACAGCCCAGCCCGGAGGCTTTTGACCTCCGTGCCCACCAGCATGATGCCGCACTCCAGGCGGTCCGTGAGTTCGTACTGGTGCGCCGCCCGCCGGTTACGGGCCACCATCAACACATCGTCCTCAGCCTTCTTCGCCATTCCCCACCGTCCGTGCGGCGCCGTTCGGCACGCCGTCATTACATCCAATAGATCGGCCGCCAACGCGCCGCTAGAGGAAAAGAGTCTATCCGCCCAGAAACCGCCGAATCGGTCGCGCGCAATCGCAGAGCTTTGGCAGACGGATTGATCCCGAACGCTTATTGTAACGGAAACGCTGCCGTCGCCCAACGTGCCCCATGCCCAGGTTCTCGCTGCTCCGACACGATCACCCGACGGAACACTGGGACTTCTTCCTCGAATGTGGGGACGCTTTGCGCTCCTGGCGCCTCGCGTCCCGCCCGGCCTTGGGCGAAGACATCGCGGCCGAGCCGAGGCCCGACCACCGAAAAGCCTATCTGGATTACGAAGGCCCAGTCTCCGACAGTCGTGGTCGTGTGGTACAAGAAGATGCCGGCGTGTTCGATTGGAAAGAAGTCAGCATCACCGCCGTTACCGTGTCTCTTCGCGGACAGTGGCTGACCGGCGACGTCTGCTTGCGGCAAACATCCGCCGGCTGGCGATTCAGCTGGACCGCTCACGGCTTGCCGGCTTCCTTGCCCGCCACCGCCGCCACGGATTCCGTGGACCGGCCTTCCAGCACCAATTCTTGATTTTTTAATTCCACGCGGACGAACTGGAAACTCGGCCGCGTCTGGTCGGACTGAAACCGCATGACGGCGACCGGGTGGCTTTCGTGCCGGTACCACGAGATGTCGATGTTCTCCCGCCGGGCCATCGCCGTGATGTAGTCCAATAGCGTCGAGGTGGAAAGCGGCAACCGGCCGGCCCGCAGGCTCACCACTTCGACGGCGAGCAGATTGATCTCGCCGGGGACCAGCCACATCCGCAATTCCAAGGAGAGAATTGTACTCTTCACCCCCGACCCGTACCGCACGGCCAAGAGGAGTTTGCCGTCTTCGATCTGCACCCGCGGGTCGTGGAAGCCCGGCGGCAAGTTCTCGTCGGCCCCCGCGCGGATGTAGTCTTCTTGGAAGAACGAGTTGATCTGGTCGGCCGAGAACGACGCCTGCCAGTAGGGGTCGTAATTCGTGATCGCGAACCGCGTCTGGGAAAAGAGGGCCAGCAAGTCCTTAGACATCTCCTGCCGGTCTTCGCCGGCGGGCAGGTCGGTCTCGGCGTAAAACTTCGGTGGCGTCTTCACCAAGTAGGCGAGGAACGCCAGCACCGCCAGCACGAAGCTGGCGAGGATAGCGCCGCTGATCAAGAGCCGTCGCCGTTTCATGCCGCCCCCTGCCCTGCCCTTCCCGGCCGCCGATACCCGGCCCGCCGGGCCGCGTCAATCGCAACCGGCCCGCCCGGACTTCGCGGGGCGCCGGGCCGTGTCCATCTTACGAATCGACCGCCCTTCGCCGAACCGCCCCGGCATCGTTGCTTGTGCCGGCGTTCTTGAGGGGAAATGGCGAATCCCTGATTTTGGTGAAGGGAGTCGGACGGTTGTGCCGAAGAACACGCTTGTCCGAGATGCCGGGGCCGCGCGGGTAACGCCGTGCGTAGCGACTTTCCCGAACGGACATGGGCACCAATTTGCTTTGAAGGGCCGTATGGACACGATGAAAGCCCCTAAGACGACCGGCACCCCGCGCAAGGGCGTGGCCCGGGCCGCCCACAAGTGGTACTCGTGGGCGGGCATCGCCCTCACCATCTCCGGGTCCTACCTCGCGGCCAACGGCTATTTGCGGGTGGGGGACGCCTCCCACCTGCACGCCGCGCCGGCCGACGCCACCAACGTGAGTTGGAAGCCGGTGGCGCCGCCCGCCGGGCCGGGGGCCGAGAGAATCGTCCTATCGCCGACCGCCGCGCCGGCCGACCCGTTCAAGCCGTCCGCGGCCCCGACGCCGACGAATTTTGAGCCGGTCGCCGACGGGCCGGCATTGCCCCCGCCGTTCGTCCCGACGAAAGAAACGAAGTCGGCGGCGGTGAAGAGCAAGGCGTCCGCGGTGCTGGACAGCTATATGACGGGGAAGAACATCGTCCCCGTGACCGCGGAGGTTCCCCTGAACCTGCCGCCGTTGCCGGACGTGAACACGGCGGACACGGCCAAAATTCTCGACCTGATGCCGGCCGGCGGGCCGCCGAGCCTGCCCGGGCCGGCCGGGCCGGACGCGCCGAAGTACACGCCGGTGCCCAGCCCGAACCCGCCGCTGTCGGTCCCCGCGCCCGTCACGCCGAAGACTGTCGTCGCCCCGGCGGGCAACGGCGCCCAGCTCTTGCCCATCCCGCCGGCCCTGTCCCCGCTTAACGGGTTCAAGCCGGTCGGCCACCCGGGGAGGGCCGTGTCGCTTCAGGAGCCGGAAACACTGACGTTGCCGCCGAAGCCGCTCGACCCGTTCACGCCGCGCACGGAGCAGGCCCCGCCGCCCGTGAAAAAGCTCAAGCTCATCGGCAGCATCTCGCGGGAAGACGAGATTAAGTTGAACGCGGCCCAAGTCGAGCGCCGGCTGAAGAACTTCGCGCGGGCGGCCGCGCTGCTCGCGGAGATCATCAAGAACAACCCGCGCGAGAACGAACTGCGGGCCGAGTACGCGGACCTGCTGCTCGAAGCCGGTGACACGCGCCGGGCCATCGCCGAGTACGAACAGGTGATCCGCGTCTCCCCGAACGTCGCCGGCTACCGGCTGAAACTCGGCGACGCCTACATGGCAGTCCGGCAGTACCGAGCGGCCGCGTCGATCTTCGTCGGCGTGATCGAGATGGTGCAGAACGACCCGCGCTTGAGCAACCGCACACCGGAAGTCGTCATCCGGGCCGCCCGCGCCTTGGCGCTCGACAATGACTTGTTCCGGGCCGCCCAATTGGTGGACCGTTACCTCGCCGGCATCAAGCCGGACGACGAGACGGCCCCGCTGGCCTACGGCTCACTCCTGTTGGACCTCGACCGGCCGTACGACGCCTTGCCGTACCTCATCGAAAAGCGAAAGCAACTGCTGCGGGTGACGACGCCGGAGAACGCGGAAGAACACGAACTGCGAATCCTCGAAGTGCTGGCCTGCATGGTGCGCGGCTTCGCCCGCGTCGGCGAACGCCAACAGGCGATGGAAGCCATCACTGAAATGGCGTCCCGCACGCCGACCCAGACGGGCATCCGCGTCGCCCTCGCCGACATCCTGATGGAGATGAACGAGTTCGAACTCGGCGGGCACGTGTACAACCAAGTGCTGTCCGCCGACCCCGCGAACGGGGCCGCCATGATCGGCATCGCCCGCGTCTATCTGGAGACGCTGCAGCCGGCCGCCGCCAAGCGGGTGCTGGACAGCTTCGTGCCGAACGCCCAGAACCAGCGGAGCTACCTGCTGACGTACTCCTCCTACCACCAGACGGTCGGGGAGTACACGGAAGCCAAGCAGATCTACCGCGACATGCTGCGGCGGAACGAGAACGACCACGAGGTTCGCTACGCCCTCGGCCGGGTGCTGGAGTACACGAGTGAGTGGGAGAAGGCGAAGGCCGAGTTCGCCAAGATCCCGCCCCAGGACAAGATGGCCCGCCGCGCCCGCCTGTGGTTCGGCATGGCCCTCCTGCACCAGCGGAAGTTCGCCGAGGCCGCCCAAGTGGCCGAGCAGATGATGCGAGACGACCCGACCAACCCCGAGTCCATCGCCCTGCACACGCGGGCGCTGGCCAAGCTCGGCCGGTTCGACCAAGCCGTCAACGCCGGCCGCGGCTACCTCGCCACGAACCCGCGGGACGACCGCTCAGCCACCACGGTGCGCCTCGCCGTCGGCCGGGCCTTGCTCGAAGGGAACCGGAACTTAGACGCCGCCCGCGAGTTTGAGATCGCCCTCTCGAAGCCCGCCGGCCGGGTCCCGGAGGCGTACTACGGCTTGGCCCGGTCGGCCGAGCGGCTGGGCAACGCGGACCGCGCCCAGCAAATCGTCGGCACGTTGACGGGGGCCATGGGCGGGGACGTCCGCAGCCGGCTCTTGCTGGCCGATTTTTACGCGGACGACTTCGAAGACCAAAAGGTCATCGAGATCGCCAGCTCGATCCCGGACGGGGACAACTTGGCCGCCCTGATCCGCCTGGCCGACGCCCAGCAACGGGCCTCGCGGTGGCCGGGCGACCCCAGCCCCGCCTTCGCCACGTGCCAGCGCATTCTGCGGCAGTCGCCGACGAACGTGCGGGGGCACTTGGCGATGGCCCGGAGCTTCGCCGTCACGCAGAACTTCCGCAAGTCGGCCGTGCAGTACGACCAGTTGATCGCCATTGACCCGGAGTTCGCCATCCCGCCGCGGGAGCGGGCCCGGATCCTGTACAGCGACCACCAGTTCAGCGCGGCCCGGTCGCAGTACAACGTCATGCTGTCCCCCACGCCGGAAGACGTGGTGACGAGCCAGATGTCCTACTACTCGCAGCGTGACCTCAAGATTCGGAACGCCTTCGGCCCGTACCTCTCGGGCGGCATGGCCGGCCCGGCCCTGCGGGCGGAACTCGCGCGGCTCGCGGCGACGGCCGCCGAGGACGACGTGCGGTTGGCCGCCCACCGCATGATTTGCGACTACGACGCCACGGTGGCCTGGCAAGAGCCGTTCCGACTTGAGCGGGACGCCAAGGAACTCAAGGGTTACCGGGATTACATGGCGATCCCGCAATACAACGCGATCAACACTTTTGAGCCGACGAACACGGAAACCCTCTTCGACGAGGGGCAAGTGTACGGGGCCTTGAAGATGACGCGGGCCGCCCTGACGTGGTACGGGAACTGCCTCGCGGTGGACCCGACCCACCGGGAGTCCATCTGCGCCAGCGAGCGGGCCAGCGCCGAGATCAGCCCGAAGCTCGACATCAAGTACGACTGGCTCAAGCAGAGCGGCCGCAGCGGCTTGGCCAACATCACTCGGGATCGCGTCACCACGGCGGTGAGCCTGCCGATCGGGGACGAGAACGAGTACGTGCAGTTCGGGTACATGCGGGTGAACTACAACCCGCCGGACGACAAGTCCCTGAGCGGCGACGTGCCCTTCATCCGCGCCCAAAAGAAGTGGGACGACAACCGGCTGATGACCTACGGCCAGCTCAACGTCGAGAAGTACCAAGACCGCTTCAGCACGCGGCCGACCTTCGACGCCGGGTACTGGTACGACGTGAACGACGTCCTCCGCACCCGCGGCGGCGTGTTCCTTGAGAACGTGGCCGAGAACGGCGAAACACTGCGGCAGGACATCTACCGCTACGGCTTGAACGCCGGGGCGGACATCAAGCCGACCCGCACGTGGGCCTTCGGGGGGACGTACACCTACGCCCACTACTCGGACAACAACGACGCGAACTTCGGCTTCCTCTACAACGAGGTCGCCCTGTCGCTGCCGCCGAAGCTCCTGAAGTTGGTGCAGCGGTTGAACGTGTACGGCTACCGGGAGGGGACGGTGTTCCCGACCAACCCGCCGGACCCGAACAACTTGTTCGGGACGATCCACCCGTACTTCACCCCGGACTGCTTCGTGTCCGGCGAACTGCGGGTCGAGTGGTGGCACTGGCTGAGCCGGGACTACTTCATTCACTCGAACCAGTGCTGGTACTCCCTGCAATACGGGATCATCCAGGACAACAACCAAGTGACGTACCACGACTTCCGGGCCATCGCGAATTGGGACATCAACTCGTGCTTCTCGGTCGGGGCCGAGGGCCGGGCGCAAATCACGCCGGGCCGGGAGTACGACCTGTTCACGGCGATGGGCTACCTGCAGGTCCGCTTCGGCGGCCACTAATCGGGCAGGCCCGACAATACTGGAGTGCCCGGCGGGCCGGACGACGAAAGTCGGCCGGCCCGCCGTCGTTGACGGCGGTCGCTTGCCACTTCCCTGACAAACTGTGCCGAGTGTACCGCCCGGACAGCCCGCACGACCCCCATCTTTCACACATCGCGTATTCAGCCGCCGCGCCGGACGACCGATACCACTGCTGTCGTCCGATCCAGTGAACCCGTGCGGATCTTCCCGCCGCTCTCGGGCCAACCGCTATTTGAGAGCACGCCAGATGTTCAATCCCCGTTTGTCCGCGGCGGCCATCCTTCTCGCGGGAGCCGGCCTTGCTTCCGCCGAATCTCCCCCGCCGGAAGTGGATCCGCCTCCGCCGTCCCGCGACACCGCGACAGTAGTCGTGGTGGAAGTCGCGCCGACCGGCGTGGCGGAAACCACCCCCGCCCCGGCGGCCGCCTGCGACTCCTGCGGGATGTCCGGCGGCTTCGATTGGGCTAAACACCCGCGTCCGGACGTGTTCCCGCGTCCCGGGGAGTTCACGGTCCCAGGGTCCGGCCAAGGCTACTACTCGGCCAAGGACTTCGTGACCGGCAACTACCGGCCGAAGCCGCCCGCATTTCCGTACCCCCCCTTCGCCTTGCAGGGGCCGAGCAGCTTTAACAACGACTACCGCTACTTGGACAACCCGGAGAACACGGAGACGGACTTCTTCGACGTCCTCAAGCGCATGCACCCCACGCCGGACACCATGCTGACCATCGGCGGCCAGCACTCCGTGCGGTACATGAACGAGACCGACGCGCGGTTGATGAAGAAGAACGACGACTACGCCCTGTACCGCAACCGGGTGTACGCGGACTTCTGGTACCAAGACTACTTCCGCTTCTTCGGGGAAGTCATCAACGCCGGCAGCGACGGCAACACTTTGCCGGCGCGGGCCATCGACCGTAACACGGCCGACTTTCTCAACCTGTTCGTGGAAGTCAAGACCGTCGAAATCGCCGGCACGCCGGTGTACGTCCGGGCCGGCCGGCAAGAACTGCTGTACGGCTCCCAGCGCTTGGTCTCCACGTTGGACTGGGCCCAGACGCGCCGCACGTTTGAAGGCGTGAAAGCCTACTGGCACTCGGACAAGGTGGACGTGGATGCCTTCTGGACGCACCCGGTCGTGATCGACGACAAGCAGTACGACCAGCAAGCCGGCAACGTCCGCTTTTACGGGACGTGGTTCCAATACCGGCCGAAAGCCGGCACGGTCTTCGACCTCTATTACTTGGGGCTGGAGAACGACACGCGGGCCAAGACGCCGTTCAGCTCGGCCGCGACCGCCCCGCGCGGCGGGCAGGACATTCACACGTTCGGCTCCCGGCTGGCCGGCAACGAGGGTCGGCTGTTGTACGACTTCGAGGGGGCCGTGCAACGCGGGCAAGTGAACGGGAAAGACTTGGAAGCGTACTTCTGGACGGCCGGCCTCGGCTGGGAATTCAAGTGCGCGCCGTGGCGCCCGCAACTGTGGGTGGTGAACGACTACGCCTCCGGGACGGCTGACCCGATGGGGAAAAAAGTTCAGACCTTCCAGCAGTTGTTCCCGTTCGGCCACTACTACCTCGGCTTCGTGGACGCGGTCGGCCGGCAGAACATCAACGACCTGAATGTTCAGTTGGCCGCCTACCCGGAAAACTGGATCACGTTGATCGCCCAGTTTCACCACTTCACGCTCGCGGAGCGGCGGGACTTCCTCTACAACGCGGGCGGCGTGACGACGCGCCGCAGCCCGACCGGGGCGGCGGGCCGCGACGTGGGAGATGAGTTGGACTTGTTGGTCAACCTGCACCTGAGTCAGCACAGTGACCTGCTGTTCGGGTATTCGAAGTTGTTCGGCGGGGACTTCATCAAGAAGACCGGGCCGAACGTCGATCCGGAACTCGCTTACGTGATGTACAACTTCCGCTGGTAAGGACAGTGGATTGACTGAGGGGCGGGACTTCACCACATGAAGGCCCGCCCCCCGGTCGAGTTCGCGGAACACCTTGCCAATCACCGAGTGGCAGGTAGAATCAGTTTTGTTGGGGTGGTAGCTCAGCTGGGAGAGCGCCGCAATCGCACTGCGGAGGCCGAGAGTTCGATCCTCTTCCACTCCATTCGTTCACTTCATTCGCACCCATCGGCAACCGTTCGCAATCGTCACCAAAACCCTTGGTTTGCAGGTCTTTTTGACCGCCCCCGGCCTTTCCGGTTTGGCCGTTCGTCGTCATTGGTTCGCATTCATTCGCACCCGTTTGGCTCAGCCCGTGGCTCAGTGGGTGGCTCAGTGAGATAGCCGGGGGCTTCCCGGCAATCCCCTGCACCGCTCGGTAAAGTGTCTCGTCAT
>JAYUGD010000513.1:0-4961 GCA_043767785.1 Zavarzinella sp.
GTCCCACGTCAGGGTGATGAGGCCGTCGTCCCCCTTCGGCAGGTACGGGTTGTTGTCCACGCGCTTGCCGGTCAGCGTGTCCGAGCCGAGCGGGTTGTACAGTTGCACCCACTTCCGGCCGGTCACGTCCTGGAAGACTTGCCGGACGGCGTAGGTGATGCCGCTCATGATGCCTTGGCTGTTCTGCGGCTTCATGAATTCCGTGTAGGCGACGGCCACGGCGACCTTGCCCTGACTCAGCAATGTCTGCAAGGAGCCGAAGTTCATTTGGGCCGCGCCGGACGTGCGGACGGCCCGGCCGGTGAACTGCCGCAGGGCGTCGGCGGGGTCGAACAGCTTGCCGCGGCTGTCCGAATTGATCTTGGCCCACTCGGCGTCCGTGTGGAACACTTCCGGGTTGACGCCGAAGCTCTGCATGCGGGCGCGGAACAGCAGGATCGGCCAGAACTCGGCGGTGGACGTGCCGACCGGGGAGGGGTCGTTGTCGGTCCACGACCCGTCGAACTTCACCCGCACCGTCTTGTGGTCGCCGCGCAGGGTGATTTCGTACTGCCGGCCGCCGAGGGACTTGACGGCCCCGCGGATGTCCGTGGCGTTCAGCGCGGAGAAGACGGCCAGCAGGCCGGTCTGGTTAAATTCGCCCTTGCGGACCGGCGCCGCCGTGTCCGCGTTGCCGAGCGGCTTGGCGTACGCGAAATCGTCTTGGAACACGTCGAAGTTGGCCTCGGTGTTGGCCCGGCCGGCCCCGTACCCGTGCCCGTCCAAGCGGTCCGTGCCGGCCCCGCCGGAGAGCGTGTCGCGGCCCTCGCCGCCGCTGACGCGGTCGTCGCCGCTGTCCCCATTGAGGCGGTCGTTGCCGGGGTCGCCGGAGATGAAGTCGTCGCCGGCCCCGCCGTAAATCACGTCGTTCCCCTCGCCGCCGACGAGCCAGTCGTTGCCGCCGTTGCCGCGGATGTAGTCGTTGCCCAAGTCGCCGTAGATCGTGTCCCGGTTCGACCCGCCGCCGAGTTGGTCGTTGCCGCCGCCGCCCCAAATTTGCGTGGGGATGTTGAGGGCCGACAGGTTCACGATGTCGTTGCCGCCGCGGGCGCGCACGACGACGGAGCGCAGGGCCGCGAGGGACACGGAGTCCGTGAACCGGCGGCCGTCGCGGATCACCACGTCGGCGAAACTCACTTGCCCGCCGGATACGCGGGCGCGGATGGTCTCCGCGGCGTCCGTGCCTTCGATGGTGAGCGTCGTGCCCGAGAGCACGCCGGTCGCCGGGACTTCGCGCGCTTCCAAGGCTTCCAGCCGCAACGCGGACCGATGGAGTGGGGCCGGCTTCGCCATGCGATCAACCTTTTCCGAAAGCAGGTGAACGGCCCCCCGCCCGCGACGGCCGGGCGCGGAGACTCGTCTGCGGTCTATCTCGTTTCGCCGGCCGCCTGTCAATCAGGAAAAAGTGGCCGATTCGGCCGTATGCGAATCGCCCCGACACGCGGGCAATTGCCGGGCTTTACCCGCCCGCTCAGGTTCCCCCGGCCCGGTTCCCCAACTTGCCGACCGCCCGAGATTTGCCGGGCCACTAGAATTGACCGCATCCCCCCGGAGTCTCCCGTCCGTGCGTCGCCCCGATCCCCCGCCGTCCCGCCCATCTTTCCGGCGCCGCCGGCTGCTCTTGGCGGCCCTCGCGGCGTTGCTCGTCGCGGGCGCCGTCGTCGTCGCCGTGTTCCCGCCGACGGAGACGGTCTGGTATCCCAAGTGCGTCTTCCACGAAGTCACCGGCTACCACTGCCCCGGCTGCGGGACGGCCCGCGCCCTGCACGCCCTAAGCCGCGGGCGACTCATGCAGGCCCTCGTCTACAACCCCTTCACCGTGGCGGCCGTGCTGTACGCCGTCTGGGAGCCGGTCACTTACGGCATCGCCCGCTGGCGCCGCCGGCCGCGGCGCGTCATTTCGACGTGGGTCGTCTGGGCCTTCGTGGGCCTGCTCATGGTGTTCGGCATCGTGCGGAACATCCCGTATGAGCCGTTTAGTTACTTGGCGCCGCATGAACTGACAGGGTGACAAGGTGACAGGGTGACAAGGTGACAAACCACGCCGCCCGGTGGGAGCCTCTGCCAGCGAAGCGGTTTTTTGTCACCGTGTCACCGTGTCACCGTGTCACCTTGTCACCGTGTCACCTTGTCATCCCCCGCCCGCCGCCGATAACATCTTCCCCACCCCGCCTCCGCTCTCCTCATGTCAAGGATCCCCGAGGATGTCCATGAATCTCCGTCCCGCCCGGCGTTCTTGCCTGTGGGCGGGACTGCTCGGCCTGTTGGCGTTCGGCGCGGCCCACGCCGCGCCGGCCTCCCCCATTGTTGCCGGGTTTGAGCGGTTCCACGGCGACGCGAAAGGCGACCCGCTGGCCGGTGGGCAGTTGCTGCTGGGGGAACTGAACTGCACCAGTTGCCACGCGACCGCGGAGCCGACGCTCGCCAAGAAGCAGGCCCCCGTCCTCGACACCGTCGGCGGCCGCGTGAAGGCATCGTACCTCAAACGCTACCTCGCCGACCCGCGGGCCGAGAAGCCGGGGACGACGATGCCGCACGTCTTGGCCAACGACCCGGAGAAGGACAAAAAGGTCCAAGCCCTTGTCACGTTCCTCGCGGGCACGGGGACGCCCAAGCAACTGCGGCCCGACTTGAAGGCGATGATTCGCGGCCGGGATGTGTTCGGCAAAGTCGGCTGTGCCGCCTGCCACGGCCCGCGGGACGTGGCCGGCGACCCGGCCAAAGCCACCTTCGCGTATGCCGTGCCGTTGGGCAACCTGTTGGGCAAGTACACCATCCCCGGCCTGACGACATTCCTCTCGAACCCGTTGGCGGTCCGGCCGTCCGGGCGGATGCCGCACTTGTTGAAGGCCGCCGAGGCCGCCGACGTGGCCCACTACCTGCTGCAAGGCGCCAAGGTGGCCGCGCCGGTCGGCAAGGGGACGACGACGTATGCCTACTACGAGGGGGACTGGGACAAGATCCCGGACTTCGACAAATTGAAGCCGAAGGCGACCGGCTCCGGCGTGGCGTTCGACGTGAGCGCCGCGCGGCGGCCGAACAATTACGCCATGCGCTTTGAAGGGTACATCAACATCGAGGCGGCCGGCGAATACACGCTGACCACCAGCAGCGACGACGGCAGCAAGCTCGCCATCGACGGCAAGGTGATCGTGGACAACGACGGTGTCCACCCGCCGCAGGCCAAGTCGGCTGCCAAAGAACTCACCAAGGGGGTCCACAAGGTCACGGTGGACTTCTTCCAGGGCGGGGGCGGGGCGGAACTCGACGTGGAGATCGAGGGGCGCGGCCTCGGCCGTCAGCCGCTCGGCCCGCTGCTCGGGGCCACGGAAGCCGACTTGGTGAAGAAGGTCGAAGCCCCGAAGACCGCGGAGAAGAAGGACGACGAGTTGACCCCGTTCGATCGCGACTTGGCGGCCACGGGCAAGGGGCTGTTCTCGTCCGAGGGGTGCGCCAACTGCCACCAACTGAAAGACGCCGTCAAGCCGCTCGCCGCGGTCACGACGTATACGCCCTTCGACAAACTCAAGGCGACCGGCGGCTGCCTCGACGGCACGGCCAAGGGCGTGCCCGCGTATTACCTTTCCGACGGTCAGAAGAAGGCGTTGCAGGCGGCCCTGCCCAAGCCGGCCCCGGCCGCGAAGGATGCCGCCTCGACCATCGCTCGCACGATGCTGACGTTCAACTGTTACGCCTGCCACGTCCGTGACAAAGTGGGCGGGGCGACGGAACTGACCAATGCCCTGTTCCAGACCACGCAGCAAGAAATGGGGGACGAGGGGCGCCTGCCGCCGCCGCTCGACGGCGTCGGCGCCAAGCTCAATGGGGCGTACATGACTCACGTGTTGAACCAAGGGGCCGACGACCGGCCGTACATGCACACCAACATGCCCGGCTTCGGCACCGCGAACGTCGGCCACCTGACGGCCCTCTTCGAGGCGACCGACAAACTGCCTGCGATCCCGCCGGTGAAGTTCGCGGAGCCGGACGCCAAGGTGAAGGCCGCCGGCCGGCAAATGGTCGGGGCGCAGGCCTTCGGGTGCATCAAGTGCCACACCTTTGCCGGGAATAAGGCCGAGGGCGTTCAGGGCATCGACATGTTGCTGATGACCAAGCGCCTGAAGCGAGACTGGTTCCACGCCTACTGCATCGACCCGCAGAAGATTCGCCCCGGCACACGCATGCCGACCGCGTGGCCGGGCGGCCAGAGCGCTCTGCCGAACATCCTTGACGGCCAAGCCAACTCGCAGGTGGAAGCGATCTGGGTTTATCTCAGTGACAGCAAGCCGGCCCTGCCGGCGGGCCTCGGCAAGAAGTTCATGCCGCTGACGCCGCTGACGGAAGCGATCATCTACCGGAACTTCATCCAAGGGGCCGGGGCGCGCGGCATCGGCGTCGGCTACCCGGAGAAGCTCAACCTCGCGTTCGACGCCAACGAGATGCGCGTGGCCCTGATCTGGCAAGGCGGCTTCATCGACGCCGCCCGCCACTGGACCGACCGCGGCACCGGCTTTGAAGGCCCGTTGGGAGACAACATCGTCGCCCTCCCAGCCGGCCCGGCCTTCGCCATTCTGGACAAGCCGGACGCCGCGTGGCCCACGAAGTCCGCCAAGGAACTCGGCTACAAGTTCCTCGGCTACACGCTGACGCCGGACGACCGGCCGACGTTCAAGTACGCCATGAATGACATCACTGTGACGGACTTCTCCAACCCCGTCGCGCAGGAAAAGGGGCCGGCTCTGTTGAAGCGGACCTTGACCGTAGCCGCCGAGAAGCCGACCGGCGAACTGTTCTTCCGCGCGGCCGTCGGTGCAAAGATCACGGCCGGCGACGGCGGCTGGTTCACCGTGGAAGGCTTGAAGATCAAAGTCGAAGGGCCCGGCGCCACGGTGCGGAAGTCCAACGGCAAGGACGAACTGGTC
>JAYUGD010000514.1:0-1678 GCA_043767785.1 Zavarzinella sp.
TTGTCGCCGAAGTGGTAGTTGATCGCGGCGACGTTCATGCCGGCAAGGTCGCAGATGTCGCGGACCGTCGCGCCGTCGAACCCTTTGCGGGCGAACACCGACTCGGCGGCCAACAGCAACCGCAACCGCGGCTCGTTGATCTTGGGATCGGGCGGAGGTTCGGTCACGTCGGTCGGCCCAATCGTTTGTTTCAATCGTTTGTTTCAAACACCCGTTGAAAAGGATATTAGCAGCGGCTCCGCGAAGATCAAGCCGAATTTTCGGGACGGGATTCCGGCTTGTATTGGTGGCCCGACGGGGAAACTTGAGCAAATCGGGCGGGTTCTCTCGACGGGCGGCGCAAGTTCCGAAACAATGGCATTATCTCAGTGACGGATTCCGCCGAGTCCGCGCTCACACACGCCCCCGGACCACGTTGTGGTCGCACCCGGACTCCGACCGCACCGACGACCCTCACGAGGATTCCCATGACCCGTTCCGTCACGCGTACCCTGGTGTACAGCATCGCCACGCTCGGCGTGCTCTGCATCCTCTCGTCGTTCACCGACTCGGCGCAGGCTCAGGGCTTCCGGTCCGGCGGTCAGTTCCGCGGGGGCGGCTTCCTGCCCCGCCCGCCGCTCAACGGCCCGTTGCGTCCGAATGACCTGCTCATTCCCCCGGGCTTGGGCCTGTTCGGTCAAGGCGGCGGCGGTCAACAAGGCCAGCAAGGCGGTCAGGGCGGCTTCGGTGGTGGCCAGCAAGGCGGTCAGGGCGGCTTCGGCGGTGGCCAACAAGGCGGCCAGGGTGGGTTCGGCGGCGGTCAGCAAGGTGGCCAGGGTGGGTTCGGCGGGCAGGGGGGCGGCGGATTCGGCGGGGGCCAGGGTGGTCAAGGTGGTGGGTTCGGTGGCCAACAAGGTGGACAGGGCGGCCAAGGCGGCGGGTTCGGCGGGGGCCAAGGGGGCCAAGGCGGTCAGGGCCAAGGCGGGGGCATGGGCGGGTTCGTCAACCCGGGCGTCGGGGCCACGAACCTCGGAATGTTCGGTTACAGCGGCATCGGCATCCGGGACGTTCCGACGCTTTCGCCGCCGCTGAGCCTCCGCGGCGGCGGCGGCGGTCAACAAGGTCAAGGTGGTGGCGGCTTCGGCGGTGGACAAGGCGGCGGCGGCGGGTTCGGCGGTGGACAAGGCGGCGGCGGCGGCTTCGGCGGCCAAGGCGGCGGCGGCTTCGGCGGACAGGGCGGCGGCGGACAGCGCGGCCAGGGCGGCGGTGGGTTCGGCGGCCAGGGCGGCGGCGGATTCGGCGGCCAGGGCGGCGGCGGGTTCGGCGGCCAGGGCGGCGGCGGGTTCGGCGGCGGCGGCCAGGGCGGCGGCGGATTCGGCGGCGGCAAGATGGGCTTCAGCGGCAACTCGGCCCTCTAAATCACCCAAACGTCCACAAAGCCGGCCCGCGTTCTCCCGAACGCGGGCCGGCGTCGTTTACGCATTTCGCCCCCGGTCCCCGTCTTGAGCCAATCCCCGCCGCGCCCACCGGATCGCCGAAATACTTCCGCTACGACCGGCAAGAGCCGTCAATTCTGCTTCGCTTCCGGTCGATGAAACCCGGACGACTTCGCAGACCGGCTTTTTCGTGGCCGCGACGCGGAACCGACGCAGACGGGGACGACCATGAAGCGGAAGCGCTGGACGATCGCGAAACTGAG
>JAYUGD010000515.1:0-1677 GCA_043767785.1 Zavarzinella sp.
TCAGAAAGTTGGCGCGAGGGGCTGCGGCGGCGCGCGCGTTAGGAAAGCCCACGGCCGGCCGTCCGTGGGCTTTCCTAACCCACTTAAAACTTGTACAGCAGCGTCACAAAATAGCCCAAGTCATTATGCTTGGCGTCGCCCGGCCGGGAGTCGTAGCGCTCCAGCAGGCCGGTGCGGATGCTCAGGTTCAGTTTCGGGTCCACCATGAACTCGAAGGCCGCCCGGCCGCGGACGCGGTAGTGGCCGAAGTCCGACACGTCCGGGTAATAGTCGAGGCCGGCCACGAATTTCGTGGCCTTCGAGAGTTGCCACTCGAAGTCCCCGCCGAGGTCGCCTTCCGGCGCCCAGCCGTTCTCCGGGCCGCCGTGTTCTTGGGAGGCCCCGAGGCCAATTCGGGCCTTGAGCAGGATGTCATTGTCCTTGAGCACATTCACGCTGAGGCCGTTGTGAGCGCCCAACCGCCGGTCCACCACCCGCAGGTCGTCGTACTCGAACTGGAGTTGCGAGAAGAAGCCGAAGGTGCCGTCGTACATGAGTTCGTTGCGGGCCGTCAGCCAGAGCATGTTCTGCGTGATTTCGCTGGCGTCCCGGTTCAGGCCGTACCACCCGAAGACGGTGCAAAAGTCGTCCGGCGTGTCGTAGGTGAACTGCCCGCCGAGTCGGAGGTTGAGGAACTTGCTGTTCCCCTCGGCCCCGTTCAGCCCCCCTTCGAGGATGCCGGCGTACGGGGTCTTCTCGAACTCCATGCCGTTCATCACGCGGCCGTCCGGGTGGAAGATCGGCCCGCCCTGCGCCTGCGGCAACGGGAACGGGGAGCCTTGCGCGAGCAGGGAGCCGGTCGAAAACAGTACGGCGGCGGCGGCCCACAGGCCCAAGTGACGCATCCCGATGGACTCCGCGGAAGAGGGTTCCGCGGCCGGGCATACCACAAAATTCCGGGGAAAAGAAGTGGAGTTTGCCGGCCGGACTGCCGGGGGCTTGCGCCGACGGTTGGAAACAGCCCCCCCCGCCATAGAACACACTGATCGGCGTGCAACTACCCACGGAGACGGAACGGTGAGCGAGCGTTACCTGTTCACGAGCGAGTCGGTGTCGATGGGCCACCCGGACAAGGTGGCCGACCAAATCTCGGACGCCGTGCTGGACTTCTGCCTGGCCCACGACCCCAAGAGCCGGGTCGCCTGCGAGACGCTCGTCACGACGAACCTCGCCGTCGTCGCCGGGGAGATCACCACCAAGGCTCCGCTGACGGTCGGGGCCATTCAGCAGTTGGTGCGGGACACCATCACCGAGATCGGCTACACCGACGCCGCGATGGAGTTCACCGCCCAGACGTGCAACGTCATCAGCTACATCCACGCCCAGAGCCCGGACATCAGCATGGGCGTCGATGTCGGCGGGGCCGGGGACCAAGGGATGATGTTCGGCTTCGCCTGCGACGAGACCAAGTCGCTGATGCCGTTGCCGATCCACGTCGCCCACCGGCTCGTCGAAAACCACGCCGCCATGCGCAAGGACGGCCGCCTCGCCTTCCTGCGGCCAGACGCCAAGAGCCAAGTGACGGTCGAGTACAACGCGGACGGCACCCCGCACCGCTTTCACACCGTCGTCCTGTCCACGCAGCACGACGAGAGCGTGATGACCAAGCTGGACGGCAAGGACAGCTTCACGGACAAG
>JAYUGD010000516.1:0-4954 GCA_043767785.1 Zavarzinella sp.
TGCGCGGCGCGAAAAGCGACGATGCCCCGCGGACGAGCCGCGGCCTACGTTTGTAGGCAAGATTTCGGCGGAATGCAATCTCCCTCCCCTGCCTTTCGCCCGAATTTCGCGTAACGTATCGTGGCCCACCGGGAGACTTTTTCGTGCGTCCTCTCCTCCTCGCCATTTGGTTGCTCTCCGCCGCCGGCGGGACGGCCGCCCCGTTCGAGTTCCAACCGGCCGACCGCGTCGCCCTGATCGGCGGCACGCTCGTCGAGCGGGAACAGCGGCACGGGTACTGGGAGGCCGCCCTGACGGCCAAGTTCCCCGGCCTCACGTTCCGCAACCTCGGCTGGAGCGGGGACACCGTCTTCGGCGACTCCCGCCGCCGCTTCGAGGTGAATGACGAGAACATCGGCCGCAAGCGGCTCGTGGACTTGGCCGTCGCCGAAAAGCCGACCGTCCTGCTGATTTGCTACGGGGCCAACGAGGCGTTCGAGGGCGAGGCCGGGCTGAAGAAGTTCATCGCCGGCTACGACCGCCTGCTCACCGAGTTGGCCGTGACGAAGGCCCGCGTGGTCCTCGTCAGCCCGCCGCCGCTGGAAAGCTTCGGCGCCATCGTCACCGACCCGAGTCCCCAGAACAAGAACCTCGCCCTGTACCGGGACGCCATCAAAGACCTCGCCGCCAAGCGCGGGGCTTACTTCGCCGACCTCTTCGCCGAACTCGGCGAAGGGAAGAACACGACGGCGAAACTGACGGACAACGGCATGCACTTCAGCGCCGTCGGCTACCAGGCCGCGACCGGGCCGTTCGTAAAGTCCCTCGGCCTCGACCCGGCCGGCGCCGACTCGGCCGCGCTCGACCCGCTGCGGCAACTCGTCGTCGAGAAGAACGAACTCTACTTCTACCGCTGGCGCCCGCAGAACGAGACGTACCTGTTCGGCTTCCGCAAGCACGAACAGGGCAAGAACGGCAAGGAAATCGCCGAGTTCGACCCGCTGATCGCGGCGAAGGAAGCGGAAATTTTGAAGGCGTTGAAGAAGTGACGGCCGGGGAGCGACCCCGCCGAATAGAAAACATTTTTAGCCACGGATGAACACGGACAAACACGGATAAAGGCAAAAGGCAGAAGACAGAAGACTGTTCTAAAACGAAAACCAAAGACGGATAAAAGGCACGGATGCGACACGGACAAATCGGCCGTCTGGTATCAGTTCTGTGTCTCATCCGTCTTCGGTTTTAGAAATGTTTTCTGCCTTTATCCGTGTTGATCCGTGGCTAAAAAATTCTGCGGCTTTGGATTTAAACTCTCCATGTGTGTCTCATCCGTGCCTTTCATCCGTCTTCGGTTTTAGAAATGTTTTCTGCCTTTATCCGTGTTTGTCCGTGTTGATCCGTGGCTAAAAAATTCTGCGGCTTTGGATTTGAACTCTCCATCTCGGACCCCCGACATGACCCGATATTCTCTCTTCCTGCTCCTCCTCGCCGCCGGGCCGCTGTTCGCCCAGGCGAACGCCACCATCCCGGACCCGGACCCGGAGATTGAGCGCAAGACGTTCATCGTCCCCGAGGGCTTCGAGGTCAGCCTGTACGCGGCCGACCCGCTGCTGGCGAAGCCGATCCAGATGAACTTCGACGCCCAAGGCCGGCTCTGGGTCGCGTCCAGCGAGATATACCCGCAGATCAAGCCAGGGCAGAAGGCCAACGACAAGATCGTCGTGCTCGAAGACACCGACGGCGACGGCAAGGCCGACAAGACGACCGTGTTCGCCGACGGCCTGCTGATCCCCACCGGCGTCGAGCCGGGCGACGGCGGGGCCTACGTCGCCAACAGCACGGAACTCGTCCACCTGAAGGCGAGCAAGCCGGGCGGCAAGGCCGACCAGTCGAAGGTCGTGCTGTCCGGCTTCGGCACGGAGGACACGCACCACATCATCCACACGTTCCGCTGGGGGCAGGAGGGATGCCTGTACTTCAACCAGTCCATCTACATCCACTCGCACTTGGAGACGCCGCACGGCGTCAAGCGGCTCAACGGCGGCGGCATCTGGCGCTTCCGGCCGGAGACGATGCAACTCGACGTGGTGGCGAAGGGCTTCGTTAACACGTGGGGCCACCAAGTCGATGCGTGGGGCCAGTCCCTCGCCAGCGACGGCGCGTACGGCGAAGGCGTCAACCACGTCTTGCCGGGGGCGTCTTACTTCACCGCGGTCGGGGCCACGAAGATCTGGCACGGCCTGAACCCCGGCAGCCCGAAGCACTGCGGGCTGGAAATCGTCGGCGGCCGGCACCTGCCCGACGACTGGCAGGGGGACGTGATCCTGAACGACTTCCGCGGCCACCGCGTCTGCCGGTTCAAGCTTAGCGAAGACGGCACCAGCTACACGAGCCGGGAGATGACGGAAGTCATCAAGTCCAACCACCCGGCGTTCCGCCCCATTGACGTGAAGATGGGGCCGGACGGGGCGATCTACATCGCGGACTGGTACAACCCGATCATCCAGCACGGCGAGGTGGATTTCCGCGACCCGCGCCGCGACCACGTCCACGGCCGCATCTGGCGCGTATCCGCCAAGGGCCGGCCGCTGGTGAAGAAGCCCGACCTCGTCGGGGCCTCGACGGCCGACCTGCTGGAGCAACTGAAGGAGCCGGAACTGTGGACCCGGCACCACGCCAAGCGCGTCCTGAAGGAACGCGGGGCCGCGGAAGTGATCCCCGCGTTGAATGCATGGCTGGCGAAACTCGACCCGGCCGACGCCCAGTATGAACACCTCCTGCTGGAAGGCATGTGGACGTACCTGAACGTCGGCATCGCGGACGACAAGGGCCAATGGCTGCCGGCGGCCCGCGAGACATTGCGAAAATTGGAGACGGCCAAGGACTACCGGGCGCGTGCCGCCGCCGGCCGCATCCACGCGACGACGCACCCGTCCGCCCCGGACGCCGCCGACGTGCTGGCGAAACTGGCGGCCGACGACCACCCGCGCGTGCGCATGGAAGGCATCCGCGGCCTCGCCGAGTTCCCGCAGACGCCGGACGTGCTGGACAAGGTGTTGCAGGCGATGAACAAGCCCATCGACCGGGCCTTGGAGTACGAACTCTGGCTGACGGTGCGGGAACTGGAACCCGTGTGGATGCCCAAGTTCCGGGCGGAAGAAGACGTGTTCAAGGGGAACGTGAAGGGCATGACGTTCGCCATGCAGGCCCTCGGCAACGCCTCGGCCGCCGGGCCGCTGCTGAAACTGGTGAAGGCCGGCAAGATTCCCAAGGACCGCGAGGCGGCCGCGTGGGAACTGATCGCCCAGACCGGCGGGCCGGAGGAAGTGGGCGAAGCCTTGGCCTACGCCAGCAACCCGGCCCTTCCGGCGACGGCGGCCGCCGCATCGGTGCTGGACGCCATCGAGGCCAGCGCCCGCGACCGCAAAGTCAGGCCGCCCGAAAAGTTCCTCGGCCCGGCCTTCAAGGAAACGGCCGGCCGGTCGCTGTGGAGTGTGTACCGCTGGCGGTTGGCCGGGTACTGGAAGGTCGAAAGTGAGCGGCCGAGCTTGGAGTTCCTGGCGGCGTCCGACGCCGCGTCGGTCGAGTCGCGGCGGGCCGCCTACGACGGGCTGGTCTCCCTCGGCGGCGACAAGTCCAAGAAGTTCATCGCGGCCCAGGCGGCCGGGGGCGTCCCCGGCAACCGCAAGTTCGCCCTCATCGCCTTGACCGCCCTCGACCTGCCGCTAGCCGCGAGCGCCGCAGCGGAGTACCTCGCGGCCGCCAAGCCAATCGAGGACCACGCCGACCTGTTCACCGCCTTCCTGACCCGTAAGGGCGGGGCTCCGGCGCTGGCGAAGGCGTTGGACGGCAAAAAACTGCCGCCGGACGTGGCCAAGGTCGGCCTGCGGGCGCTGCGGTCCAGCGTACAAGACGCCAAGCCGCTGCAAGAGGCCCTGACGAAAGCGGGGAACCTCACCGCCCCGAAGACGGACGTGACGCCGGAAGAGATGAAGGCCTACGTCAACGACGTGATCCTGAAAGGGGACGCCAAGCGGGGCGAACTGCTGTACCGGCGCAAGGAGGCGACTTGCTTGGCGTGCCACGCCATCGCCGGGGCCGGCGGGCAAGTCGGCCCGGACATGACGAGCATCGGGGCCAGCGCCCAGGTCGATTACCTCGTGGAGAGCATCATCAACCCCAACAAAGCGGTGAAGGAGGGCTACAACGCCATCAAGGTGACGACCACGTCTGGCAAGGTGATCGTCGGCGTGAAGATCCGTGAGGCCGAGGGGAAGGTGACGCTGCGGACGATTGACGACAAGGAAGTGACCATCGCCGACCGGGACATCGACGAGAAGTTGCCGTCGCGGTCCCTGATGCCGGACGGCCTGCACGACCAGTTCACCCGGCAGGAGTTCGTGGACGTGATCCGCTTCCTGTCCGAACTCGGCAAGCTCGGGCCGTACGCCCCGAGCAAGGCCCGCGTCGTCCGCCGGTGGCAGCAGTTCGAGCCGACGCAAACGAACATGGACCAACTCCGCCGCGGCCGGGCCGCCCTGGCCGCCGAGACGCCGGACGCCTTCACGTGGAGTTCGGCGTACTCGATGGTCAACGGCGAGTACCCGAAGGCCGACTTCCCGAAACTGACCGTCTGGATGGGGTCCGCCCCCCTGAGCCTGCTGCGCGCCCAACTCGACGTGACCACCCCCGGCCCGGTGAAGTTGAAGATCAACAATGCCAAGGGGCTGACCCTGTACGTCGGCGCCACGCCCGTGACCGTGAAGGAAGAGATGGTCCTCGACCTCAAGGCCGGCCTGCAAAACCTGACCTTCGGCGTCGATTACGACGTGCGAGAAGACGGCCTGCGCGTGGAGTTGGAAGACATCCCCGGGTCGCCGGCGAAGGCGAATATCGTGGGCGGGAAGTAGAAAATGCCGAGCGCAGCGAGGGAGGCGAGCGGGGAGCGTCAGCGATCCGTGCGTGGTTTTTCGGC
>JAYUGD010000517.1:0-1673 GCA_043767785.1 Zavarzinella sp.
GACGCCAAGAAGACAAAACATGATTTGTTCTTCTTGGCGTCCTTGGCGTCTTGGCGGCTCAAATTGGCTTTTATGCAAGCAATTACCTTCCCCCGATCCCCGCCCCTCCCCGCCCGCGTCTTCGCCGGCGGCCTCGTCGTCATCGCGTGTCTCGCGGCGGTGGTGGCGGGGTGGGCGCCGATCACTCTGTCCATTGCCGCGGTGTTCCTGTTCGCCGGGCCGCACAACTGGATGGAGGCCCGGTACATCCTCGGGCGGTTGCCGGCCCGCGCGGGGAAACTATTCCCGTTCTTCGCCGTGTCGTTCCTCGGCGTCGTCGGCCTGACGGCCGGCTTCGCCGTCATCCCGAATTACCTGCGCACGCGGTCGGCCGCCGTCGGTGCCGATTCGCTGTACGCGGCGTGGGACACGGCCTTTCTGCTGTGGCTGGCGACGCTGGTCGCCATGCGGTCGCGCACGAACCCGCGGTTCGCGGCCGGGTGGGCGTGGCCGGCGGCGTTCCTGCTGATCGCCGGGGTGTGGCTGGAGCCGTTCGCGTTCAGTTTCGCGCTGGTGTACCTGCACCCGCTGATGGCCCTGTGGCTGCTCGACCGCGAGTTGCGGCGCTCGCACCGCGAATGGCTGCCGGCCTACCGGCGCGGGCTTTTGGTGATGCCGGTGTTGCTGGCCGCCCTCGTCGCCCAGTTGCACGCGGCCCCGAACCTGCCGGGCGACGACCCGCTGACGCTGGCCATCACCGGGCACGCGGGGGACTGGTTCTTCTCGGGCGTGTCGAGTCACCTGCTGGTGTCTCTGCACACGTTTTTGGAAATGGTTCACTACGCCGTGTGGATCATCCTGATCCCGCTCGTCGGCTACCGCTCCAAGGCGTGGGCGTTGGACACGATCCCCGCCGCCCGCCGCGGCGCGGGGTGGCGCACGGCGGTCGTCGGATTCCTGTTGTTCGGCCTGCTCTTGGTGGCCGTGCTGTGGAGTTGCTTCCTGCTCGACTTCGGCGCCACGCGCAGCGTCTACTTCACCGTGGCCCTGCTGCACGTCCTCGCGGAAGTCCCATTCCTGCTCCGGATGATCTGACCATGCCCCCAGGGTACTTAAAGATGATGGCCGTCGGCTACCTGTTCACGGTGGCCGTCGAACTCCCCGTCCTGCTCGCCGGCCTGTCCCGCCGTCACCCGCTCCCGCACCGCCTCTTCGCCGGCTTCTGGCTGACCGCCTGCACTTACCCCGTCGTCTGGCTCGTCCTGCCGCCACTGATCGAAGACCGCGTGTGGTACCTGATCGTCGCCGAGACGTTCGCCCCTGTTGGTGAATGCTTTCTATTTTGGGTCGCCGTCGGCAAAGGGGCCTCGCGCCGCGAGTTGGTGCAAGACTTCGTGACGATCACCGTCGCCAACCTGATGTCCTTCGGCTTGGGGGAGGTGTTCAGCCGGCAGGCGGGGTGGGAGTGGCTGCGGTAAGGCGTTCCTCATCTCGCCTTGTCCCGAATGACCGAGCCGGAGAGAATGAGGGCGACCAGAGTTGCGGACACCAAAGGGAGCGAACATGAGTGTTGTCGGATTACTCCCAAAACGGGCCACGCTTGCCGACTTGCTCAAGGTTGACGAGAAGGCCGAACTCATCGGCGGAAAGGTAATCCGTCTCATGGCCACCGGATTCCGGCCCAACGTTGTCGC
>JAYUGD010000518.1:0-1668 GCA_043767785.1 Zavarzinella sp.
CTTCTTTCTGCCCCGGCCCCCTAGCCCGCCAAGAATCGTCGTTGCTTCTCAACGGGCGCGTGGGTATAGTTTCCTTGCCTACCTAACAAAGCCGGGCGCCGCGTCGGCGGCCGGCCGGCTCATGTTTTTACTCTCAGTGGAGGTTTCTCGATGTTGCGTTTGTTGACCGCTTGCGTGTTGAGCATCGGCGTCCTGGCCATGGCCACCGCCCCGCAGATGTCGGCCGCGGACAAGAAGGAAGAAAAGAAGGCTGAAAAGCTGACCGGGACCATCACCTGCGCCAAGTGCGACCTCAAGGTCGAAGGCCAGAAGACCTGCGCCACCGTCATCAAGGTCGGCGAAAAGGTGTACTGGTTCGACGAAAAGTCGAGCAAGGCCAACCACAAGAAGGTTTGCACCGAACCGATGGAAGGCTCGGTCACGGGCGTCGTCGGCAAGGACGGCGACAAGGACACGATCACCGTGACCAAGGTCGAATTCAAGAAGTAATGAAGCCGGCATGAGCCGTCACGGGAACACAATCTTCGCGGGCGGGGCTAACCCCCCTCCCGACCGGGGATTGTGTTCTTGTCGTTTTCAGGGGTGACGGGTGGTGGGCGTCGGCGGTTAGTGTCCCGAGGGAGGAGCTTTCCCATGCACGTGATCTTGGCGAACCCGCGCGGCTTCTGCGCCGGGGTGAACATGGCCATCGAGGCCTTGGAGACCGCCCTCGCGGCCTTCGGCACCCCGCTTTACGTCTACCACGAGATCGTCCACAACCGGCCGGTCGTCGAGAAGTTCCGCAAGCGCGGCGTGACGTTCGTGGACACGATCGCCGAAGTCCCGGCCGGGGCCACCGTGCTCTACAGCGCCCACGGCGTCTCCCCCGCCATCCGCGAGGCGTCCGCGAAGCGCCGCCTGCGGGCCATCGACGCGACCTGCCCGCTCGTCACCAAAGTCCACATGGAGGCGATCCGCTTCGCCAAGGACGGC
Organism: Zavarzinella sp.; assembly: GCA_043767785.1. Taxonomy (GTDB): domain Bacteria; phylum Planctomycetota; class Planctomycetia; order Gemmatales; family Gemmataceae; genus Zavarzinella. Next base: position 973 of record JAYUGD010000518.1, read on the forward strand.
TACACCATCGTCCTGATCGGCCACGAGGGGCACGACGAAGTCCTCGGCACCATCGGCGAAGTGCCGCACGCGATGGTCCTCGTCGAAGACGAGGCCGACGTGGCCGCCCTGACCATCCCGGCCGACGCCAAAATCGCCTTCCTGACGCAGACCACCTTGAGCGTGGACGAAACGACCGGCATCATCGCCGCCCTGCGGGCGAAGTACCCGCACGTCGTCGGCCCGGCCAAGTCCGACATTTGCTATGCGACCCAGAACCGCCAAGAGGCCGTCCGCGACCTGTCGGAAGCGGCGAACGTCGTGCTGGTACTGGGGAGCCAGAACAGTTCCAACAGCAAGCGGCTGGAAGAAATCGGCCGCCAGCGCGGCAAGACGGCCCACCTGATCGACACCGCCGCCGAGATCCGCGACGAGTGGTTCCGGCCGACGGACACCGTGCTGGTGACGGCCGGGGCCAGCGCCCCGGAAGAGAACGTGCAAGAGTGCGTCGAGTACCTGAAGACACGCTTCGGGGCGACGGTCGAAAGCCGCATCGTGCGCGAGGAACATGTGAGCTTCCCGTTGCCGAGGGAGCTGCGGGCGCTGCCGGTTCTCAAATAGTAGCAGTTCACGGCCTGGGGTTGCGCTTTCCGTCCGGTTTTGGTAATTTGTGACGCATGGATGTGCCGAAGCTGACCCCGGAGATGATGGCCGAGT
>JAYUGD010000519.1:0-31968 GCA_043767785.1 Zavarzinella sp.
GGTCTTCGCCGCGACCGTGACGGCCATCACGGACACGGTCGGCGCTCTCAAGGGGATCGCCGTCACCGGCGTCACGGGGGACACGGCGCCGACGGGCAGCCACGACACGCCGTTGTTCAGCGAGAACTGCCATGTCCCCGCCGTGTCCCCCGTGACGCCGGTGACGGCGATCCCCTTGAGAGCGCCGACCGTGTCCGTGATGGCCGTCACGGTCGCGGCGAAGACCGACACCGCGTTACCGGCCGGGGCCTTCGTGTCTTCCAAGACCGCGGTGAAACTCCGGGCCGGGGCGTTGTCCAGCATCGGCGGGACGTTCGCCGTCGGCATTGGCCCGGAGGAAACCACGACCTTGGCAACCCCGGCGCCCGGGCTGAAGGCCGTGTTGGTCGCGGCCGGCATGAGAATCGCCAGCCGCGCGCCGAACGTCCGGTCCCACGCCTTGTATGTGATCTTCGCCGTCCCCTCGGTCGCGCCGTCCGGCTTGAACCGGATGAAGTCGTCCGGCTTCAAGAGGAAAACGTTCGCGACGGGGAGAATCGGGAAGCCCTGCCAAATCGTGTCGGCCGGCGCTCGGTACTGCCAAACGCCGCCAATTTTGCTCACGGCCGAGACAGCCATGCCCAAGGCCGAGCCGGCGTCCTGGTCGGTGGCCACGGACCCGAGGACGTCGCTGACGCGGTCGCCCGCCGGGCCGAACGCGGTCGTGTCGTCGGCGGGGGCGTTCGGCGGGATCTGCGTCAGGAAGTTCGCGGCCGCGGCGTCGATGACCGGCTGGTCATTCAGCGGCAAAATGCGGACCACGAAGAAGGCGTCCAAGACGCTGAACGCCTTGCTGCCGTCGCGGGCGCCGGCGGCCGTCAGGTCGGCCGTCTTGCCGGGCAGCCCGGAGGTCTGGTCCCACGCGGCGACGCGGATGAACGTCTCGCCGGACCGGTTCGCGGCCGGGAGGAACCGCACCTTGTCCGTCTCGCGGAGCAGTCGGGCCGCGGTCGGGCCGACGGCGCCGAAGTCGAGCCATGTCGTCCCGTTGTTGATGGAGTACTGCCACAGGCCGGGGATCTCGCCCCCGACGCCGACGACCGCCACGCCCTTCTTGGCCTTCGTGTCGTTGTCCGAGATGGACGTGAACGAGATGCCCGTGAGCGCGGTGCCCTTGAGCGTGAGTTTCGCCGGCCCGCCGTCCTCGGGGAAGGTCGCGAGGAGTTTGGCGACGAAGGCGGTGGCAAATTCCGACGCGGTGCTGAACGGCGAACTGCCCCCGGTGTTGCCGAACAGGTTCGCCGTGCCGCCGAACGCGCCGACCGACTGGTCCCATGCGTGGTACGTAATGGTCGGTTGACCGAGGAACGACGGCGTCGGGTTGTTGAACCGCACGCGGTCCTGCGACCGCAACATGACGGCCGTCGTCAGCGACGCCGACTCCAGATTTTGCCACGTGACGCCGTCGTCCGTCGAGAACTCCCAGACGCCGTCAGCCACGTTGGACACGCCGATCACCGCGATGCCCTGCGGGCTGTTCGGGTCCGGGTCCGAGAACGCCGTGCCCAGCAGGGCCGAGACCAGGGTGCCGGCCGAGGTGGTCGTCCCCTGGCCGATGGGCAGCAGTTCCGGGTTGAAGTTAGTGTCGAGTACCGGGGCGCGGTTCACCCCGAGTTGGATGACGAACGTCTGCGTGGCGCTGGTGTCCACGTTGGGGGCCACGCCGCCGCCGTTGTCCGTGAGGGACACGGAGACTAGGACGACCCCGGACGCATTCGCCTTGGGCGTGTAGGTCAGCGTGCCGAACGGGTCGATTTCCGGCTTCACGTCAAAGAGGCCGCCGTTGTTGTTCGTGACGTTGAAGGACACCGTCTGGCCGTTCTCGTTGGACGGCCCCTTCTTGATGTTCGTAATGAAACTCGCGAACGTCTGGGCCGGGGCGTTCTTGTTGGTGTAGATGTCCGGGCCGACGGTGAAGCTCGGGGCGTCGTTCACCGAGGTGACGGTGACGGTGAACGTCTGCGTCTTGGTGTCCAAGCCGCCGGCGTTGTCCTTCGCCGTCACGGTGATCGTGACGGGCGTGCCGGACGTGAACTGGTCCAAGTTCGGGGTGAACTTCAGGACGGCGGTCGGTTGGCCGTTGACGTACGTGACCACGGGGTTCGGGATAATCAGCGCCCCCGCGGGGTTCGAGGTGGCCGTCACCGTGAGGATCTGACCCTCGTTCGGGATGGCCGGCTCGCCGTCGGAGAGGCCGGTGAGGGTGACGGTCTGTTGGCCGGCGTCCTCGTTAATGACCAAGTCGGTCGGCTTGTTGAGCGTCGGCCGGTCGTTCACCGGGGTGACGTGGACGAGGAAGGTGACGACGCGGGTGTCGTTGCCGCCGCCGAGGACGCCGCCGTCGTCCTTCTCGGTGATGGTAATCAGCACGTCCCCGTTCTTGTTCGCGACCGGGGTGAACGTCAGCGTGCCGGCCGCGGCGGGGTTCATATAGGTGACCACCGGCGGCGTGATGACCGTCGAGGGGAGGCCTGTCACCGGGTCGGTGGCGACGGCCGTGATGGTGAGCGTCTGCGTCACTTCGCCCTAGCCGGGGGAAATGCCGGTCAGGTTCACCGTCTTCTGCGCCGAGTCTTCCAAGACGGTCACGTCGGTGATCGGGTCGATGATCGGCTGGTCGTTCGGCGTGATCAGTTCGATCGCCCACGAGCCGCGGCCCAAGGTCGTGGCGACCAGTTGGTTCGGCAGGGCGGCCGCGGCCGGGTTGTTGCGGCCGGTGTTCTGAATCACGTCGCCGATGGCCAAGTCGAGGTCGGTGACCTTGACGTTCGGGAGGCCGCCGCCTTCACTGAGGCCGTTGGTGGTCGCGTCGGTGAAGCGGTTCCACGAGTTGCCGTTGTCGAGGCTGCGGTACACGCCGCCGTCGCCGCCGGCGTACAGGACCGGGGTGCCGGGCGTGAAGAAGTTGAGCGGCCGCCAATCGACGGCGATGGTCGAGAGGCGCTGCAGCAGGGTCGTCTCGTAGTCGGCCCCGAGGCCGAAGGCTTGGTGCGTGATGGCGAACAGGTTGCCGGAAATGTTCTTCCACTTGTTCAGCGCGACGTTGGCCGAGGCCCAGTCGGCCATGTAGTACACGCCATTATCCGTGACCGCGTAGGCCGAGTTGCTGCCGCGCAGCGGGTTGGCGACGATCTTCTGGATCGGCGAGCCGTCGAGGTTGGCCGAGATGTTCTTCCACTGCGGCGCCAAACTGTTGCCGGTCTTGACGTAGATTTTCCCGCCGGCCGTCCCGGCGTAGAGGTAAGCGTTGACGCCGGCCGACTGGCTGCCCGGGGCGCCGTAGGCGACGGCCCCGACGTACGTGCCGTCCAACTCACTCGGCTGGGCGCTGACGAACCAGCCGCGGCCTTGGTCCACCGTGCTGAATAGCCGGCCGACGCTGGACCCCATCGTGATGGCGAGCTTGTCGATCGGGTTGACCGCGAACCGGCGGACATCGTTTCGCCACTGGCCCACGCCTTGGGCGTCATCCGTCGCGGTGTAGCCCAAGGCGGCGTCCCCGATGAACAGGCCGAAGGTGCGGCTGATCGGCGTGCTGCCCGCCTGTTGGATTTGGAAGAAGTCGGTGCCGAGGCCGATGTTGTTAATGCGCCGGAGGATGTACACGGTGCCGGACCCGCCCGGGTCGGTCGTCACGTAGTTGGTCCGGCCGGCCCGGCCGATCTCCGACCACGACTGGTCGCCGGTGTCCATCAGGTCCGCCGCCCCGGTGTACACGTCCCCCACCTTGCGGGACGCCCCGTAGAACATGGCGTTGGCGATGTCCGCGGCCGTCTTGCTCGGCTGGACGTCGCCCGAGTAGAACCGCGCCACTTGGATGTTGCCGTTCCGCGTCCCCCCGACGACCAAGTTGGTGCCGCCCCCCAAATTCTGGTTGAGCTGGTTAAAGCCGTCCTGCGGGTCCGAGGTGCCGTCCGGGTTGGCGACGAACGTCGAGATGCCGTCGTCGTGGGTGAAAATGACGCGGGCTTTGCCGGTCACCGGGTCGACGTACGTCACGATGCTGGCGGCGTACTCGTCGTCGGTGGGCGTAAACGCCCACGGGGCGTCGTTCCCGTTGTTCGTGAACCCGGTCAGCGCCGACGTGATCAGCGTCGTGTCCTGGTCGAACGGCGTGTACGGGTCGTATTTCAAGTTCAGGAAGTTCCACCGGCGCCGCAGAGGCAGGGTCAGGGGCGGAATATTATCGGTCCCGCGGAGGGAGTCGTCGTACGCGTCGTCGATCGGCGTCGTACTCGTTAGCGGGATGAACGACCGGGTGGCGTCGAGCGCGGACAGCCCGCCCCCGCCCACGCCCGCGGTGTTCGAGTCCGACGTGGTGGTCATCGGGTTGCCCGTCGCGTCCGTGTGCGAGTAGAGTTGGAGCTTGTAGGGGTCGTTGACCTGCGTCAGGTCCACGCGGATGTTGTTGAAGCCGGCGACGTACACGATGTTCGGGTCGGTCGGGTCCATGGCGATGGACAGGGAGTGGTCGGCCCCGCCGCCGGACAGGGTTTGGACCGACAACGCTTGTTCCAAGTCCGGGGCGGTGTCGGCGAACCCGTAGGCGTTCAAGCCAAACCCGTTGGTGCCCTTTGTGCCGGTGAGCCGCACCCGCGTCCAGTTCAGGCCTTGATCCTTCGTGATGTACAGGCCGTCAAAATTACCGCCGGCGCCCGAGACGGCGGCGACCAGCCACCCTTGGTAATAATTGTTGGCGAACGTGTTGCCGGACTGGAACGACGGCGCGGCCAGGACGATCCGGGCCTTCGACCCGTTCGGGAGCAGCGACGCCCCGACGGGGACGGAGCCTTCCGGCGGGCCGACCGGGTTGAACTGACTGATCGTGGGCCGCCCGACCCCGCCGTTAATGAGATTGAACTGCACGCCCGCTTGGGCGTTCAAGTTCGAGGTGGTGAGGACGCCGACGCCTTCGACCGCGACGTAGCCGATGGTCGGGTGCAGGAAGGAGCCGGAGCCGGACCCGCCCGGGTCCTGCTGGGCGCTCCCCTCGCCGATGACGAAGTCCGTCACGTCGTTGCCGTTGGCGTCACGGTAGATTTGCTGCCACGTCCGGCCACTGTCCAAACTGCGCCACAGGCCGGCCACTTGGTCGGCGGCCGGCGTCGCGCCGGCGCCGACGGCGGCGTACAAGATGTTCAAGTCCGAGTTTTGGACAATCTTCTTCTCCGCCACCACTTTGTTGACGACGGCCCCGACGAACAAGTGGTCGCGCTGCACGTCGGCCACGGGCAGGAACTTCGGCGCCGTGTTGGGCGGCGAGCCGGTGGGCACGGCGTAATTCTTGGTGCTGTCGAGGACGTTCCAGGTCTTGCCCGCGTCCTCGGAGTACAGGAAGCCGACGCCGTTGAACCGGAGGCGGTCGGCCGGCTGCTGCTGGGTGTCAATGATGTTCAGGGCGGCGGACCCGGTGCCGACGATGATCTTGGACTGGAGCGGGTCGCCGGTTTCGTTAATGACCGTGATCGACCCGACGTTAATGGCCGAGCCGGTCTTGCCGTTGACCTCTTGGTTCGGGCCGAAGTCCGTCAGGGGAACCCACGTCGGCCCTTTCACGTCCCGCGTCAAGAAGTTGGTCGTCCGCCACAGCCCGCCGGAGGCCCCGGCGGCGTACACCGTGTTGCCCGACGCGTCGGACGGGTCCACGGCGACGGAGCTGACGCGGCCGTTCGTCGTGGCGCCTTGCGTGTTGCCGTCCGGCCCGACCGGGACCCAGTCCTTGTTGCCCGTGGCCGCCAACTCGTCCGAGTAAAAGACGCGGAAGCCGAGCGAACTCTGGTCCGCGACCGTGTCGCCCAAGCCGACTCGCAGCACCGGCTTGTCCAGCGTGAGGGCGAATTTGGAAATGGTGGCGGCCGCGGTCCCGCGGTTGATGACCTGGAGGTTCCACTTGCCCTTGGCCAGGATGCCGAGGGACAGGAAGTTGGCCAGCACGTCGACCGGGTTGTTCTTCCCGCCGGCGGCGGCGATGCCGCTTTGCACCGGGGTCGCCGGGTCGTCGGTGAACGTCACGTTCGTGATCGTCGTGTCCGGCCCGGTCCGCGGCGCGTCCTTCATCAACACGACCGAGACGGTCCCGTTCGGGTTGCTCGGGGTCACCGGCACCACGTTTTTCGGCGACACCAGCGTAATTTCCAAGTCGCGGAGGGTGCGGCCCGCCGCGACGGCGGCGGTGATCGTGGCCGTGAGCTTCTGGATTTGGTAGCCGTCCGTCGGCCCGTTGATGTCCAGCAAGAGGAAGCGGGGGACCGCGTCCGCGGGAACCGACAGCGAGACGGCCCCGCCGTACGCCTGCTCAATGACCCCGTCGCCCCCGGTGGAGGTCGGGATCACCAGGCCGCCGGGCGCCGTCCCGAGCAGGACGTTTACGCCGGCGTTGGTGTCCTTGTCCATCTTCGCGGCGGCGGCCGTTGAAATGCTTCTCCCCGACGCCGTGGTGATCGTCAGAGCCCAATCGTTGAGCGTCCCTTGGACGCCGGTGACGCCGTCCGTCACCGTCAACGTCCAGTTCCCGTTGACGGCGAAGGTGTCAAAGCCGCCCATTGCGTCGACGGGAAGGTAGGTGGCGGTGTACGGGGCGGCGGCCCCCGCCGCGGCGACGGTCTGAGTCCCCGCCTTGGCGAATATAGTGTCCGTGAAGTTCGCGCTGGTGGCGTCGCCCTGTCGCACCAGCCGCACAGTCTGGCCGCCCGGGGACGTGAGGGACAAGGCCAAATCCGCGACAATGGCGTGGGTGATGTTTACCTTCACACTCACGTCTTGGATGATATTGTCATTCGGGACCGACACGGGCGACGCCACCGCGATCATTGATGTGGTGGGAGTGATGACGGCCCCCGCCCGGTCCGTAATGACCGCGACTTGGGCGGCGATGTCGCTGCCGAGTTGCACTTGGTACTGGCCGGGGATCGGGCGGTCCGGGAACGTGATCCGGTAGAACTTGGAGTTCGCCGTGGCGGGGGCGACGGCCACCCCGCCGAGGTCCGTGATCGGGAACACGGCCAGCCCCGAGAGCGGCAGGTCGCCCGCCGGCCCGATCAGCCGCAGGGCGTCCGCCGTGGAGACCGTCGCCGTGTTCATGACGCGGTCGAACCGCACGTCGATGGCGTTCGCCACCTTGTTGTACATCAAGTCGGCCGCGGCCGTCTGACGCTTGATGGCGAGGGACCAATTGTCGAGCGTCCCGGCCGTGCCGGCGACACTGTCCGTGACGGTCAGGGTCCACGTGCCGTTGACGGCGCCGAGGTTGAAAGAAGTCAGCGGCTCGGCGGGGACGAACGATCCGGTGTACGGGGCCGACCCCGCGGCGATGCCTACGAATGCCGTGTCGTCGAACGTGGTGTTCGTCAGGTCAGCCCCGGACAGCGTGCCCTGGCTCACCAGCTTGACGACACGCCCGTCCGGCGATGTGAGTGTTAGCCCCAAGTCCCCGACGTTCCCGTGCGTCACATTGACCGTCACCGTCAAGCTCTTGACGAGGTCGGTGACGGCCGCCCCGGTGATGTCAATGGTCGATGTGGTCGGGGTGATCGTGGCCCCCACCCGGTCCGTGATCGCCTTGGCCGTGGTGTTCGACACCGCGATGTTGCCGTTCGCCGCCAGCGACACGCGCTGGACTGACAGGGACCAATTGTCGATCGTCCCGGCCACCGTGCCGGCGACGGTGTCCGTGACAGTGAGGGTCCACGTCCCGTCGACGGCACTGCCCTTGAAGGCCGTCAGCGGCTCGACGGGGAGGAACGTCCCGGTGTACGGGGTTGTCCCCACGGCGACGCCCACGGCCGCGGCGTCGGCGAACGTGGTGTTCGTCAGGTTGGCCCCGGACAGCGTCCCCTGGCTCACCAACTTGACGACCCGCCCGCCCGGCGACGTGAGTGTCAGCCCCAATTCCCCGACGTTCCCGTGCGTCACGTTGACCGTGACGGTCAATTTTTGAACGATGTCGGTGGAGGCCGCCTCGGTAATCTTAATGGTCGAAACGGACGGGGTGGTCACGGCCCCCGCTTGGTCCACGATCGTGATCGGCTTGTCATTTACGGCGACCGTGAGGTCGTGGACTTGAGACGCGACGACGTGCGGGCCGGGCAGGATGACCGGCAGGGATTGCGACTTGAACGGGGCGACGAACGGGTTGTTGATCGTCGAGGCCGGCACGGCGAACGTGTCGTCCCCGCTGACGTTCCGGACGGCGTCCCCGTTTTGGTCCATCTGGCTGCCGGACGCGAGCAGGCCGATCGTGGCCATGCTTAACGTCGGGCCTGGGTTCGCGGGCGTGGTCCGGTCCAAATAGCGGATGCGGTCGGCGATGCCGTTGCTGTCGGCGGTGGCGCCGAACGTCCCGCCCGCGTCGGCATAATTGCCGACGACAAAGCTGTAGGTCCCGGCCCTTGTCTGCGGCGTGACGAGGGGCACGAAGAAGCGCTTGGCCCCGTACAGGTTGGCTTTCCCGTTGACGTCGTTGTTGATCGGGTCCCGGAATCCATCGAGCGGGATCGGGTCCAGCACATCAACCAGATCGCCCGCGTTGGTGGAGTCCAAGCCGGGGGCGCGGTAGCGGACCAGAATGTCGTCCTTCGTGAACCAGAGGGGGTTGGTTGGGAGCGTTTCCGCCGCCCCCTGGTTGTACCGCACCGCCCGGTCGAACTCGACGTAGAAGCCCGTGAACGTGGCGCCCGTGACGGGGTCGACAAAGTTGTACGTCTGCGTCGAGCCGTCGATTTTGTTGGCCAGGGTCGCCACGCCGAGGATGACCCCGGAGTCGGACTTCACCACGCGCGGCCCGGCGGTTATCGTCATCTCTTGGGTGCGGAGTTGGGCCACGGCCCGGTTCAAGTTGCCGGCGTACACCAACTGCACTTTCCCGCCGGCCGCGGCCAGCCCGATGCCGGTACCGAAGCCTTCGGTGTTCCCCGACGGACCGCCCATCGCCGGCCCGTTGGACGAGACGTACTCCACGTCCAGCGTCTTGCGGGTGATCTCGTCGAACGTCTCGTCCTTGGGGTTCACGGGGGCCGGCGCCGAGAACTCCAACTTACCGGTCTTGTCGCCGAACGCAGGGCCGTTGATCGCCGTGGACAGCACGGTCAGGGACCGCTGCTTTATTAAGGACGGGTCCGCGGAGGACGAGTACGACGACACCAGCACGGTGCCGGTGGTCTGATCGACGGCGATCTGCGGGTTGAACCCGCCCGGGGCGGCGACGTTGTTGCTCCACGTCTTGCCGGCGTCGTCGCTGTAAATGACCTGGGTGGTGCCGCTGAAGTACGAGGCGTAAACGCGGCCCTGGTACGGGCTGTACGCGCCGAGGGTGGCGTCCGCGGCAAGGGTCAGGCTCGTGCCGACGCCGCCCGGCTTGGCGGCGTTCGCGGTCGGGTGGCTGGCCCCGGTGAAGCTGTTCGGCGTGACAGTCCTGATAATCGTGGCCCCGGTGATGGGATCGACCCCGGTGACGGTCTTGTCGAATTCACCCGCACTAAAACCCAAGCCGTCCTTGAAGTTTTGCGACATCTTGAGGGTGACGCCGCCGAATTGCGGCACGGGATTCAATATGCCCGTGCCGTCGTCCCGGTAGTCAGTGACGATGATTGACCAAGTACCGCCGCCGGCGGTGAGGGCGGCAAAGTTCATGCCGCCGAAGGCACCGAACAGCGTCCCATTTTCCGGCCGGAACGACCCGGCGAATCCATTTGATCCCTCGTCGATTCTCCGTTCGGCGTTGTCTTCGAACGTCGTCCCGACGTTGAAGGCATTATTGTTCCCGTCCGTCGACAGGCGGCCGAGGGCCGTGCCGGCAATCCCGTTGTGAATGACATTGTTGTCCCGGTTCACACGGTTCCAGACGAGGACTTCGCTTAGGCGGGCGGGGTTGATGGTGGGGTCCGGACTGTTGAGTGTCGGATTTGCCGACAAGGCGTTTCCACTCCCCGGGGCCACGAGGTCGATCCGGATTTGGGACAAGTCGTTGTGGTACGCGCTCAGCGTGACGGCCAACTTGCCGAGGACGAACGTCGGGTCGAAGCTGGCGGCCGGGACCGTGATCTTGTATTCCGTCGAGACCGGGACGTGGAAGTCCCCGACATTCAGCACCGTGACAATGAAGGCGTCGTCGATCTGTTTCATCGCCGTGTTGTGCTGCTCGACGGCGACGGGGAGTTCGAGCGCGGGGCCCGCGACCAAGTTGAAGTCGTAGGAGTCCGCGTAGAGGCGGTTCAACGCGTCGCCGCTGAACATCGTCACCATCTGGCCGCCCGACCCGGCGACACCGACCCGGCCGGGGGAGAAGATGATTTTCGGGGCCGTGAACTCTTCGTTGGTGAATTGAGAGTCGTTGACCGTCACTTGGGGGGTAAAGTTGTTGCCGCCGTCCGGGGACGCGGCCATGCGGATCTTGCTCTGCGTGAAGGTACCGCCGAGGCCGACGTTGCCGGCGACCTCAAACGTGTTCCAGGCGACGAACACCTTTGTCGTCGCCGCGGTCGTTTGGGAGGCGGCGAGCGCGTCTGACTGCGTCCGCTTGGCGATGCCGGCGACGGTGACGCCGAGGTCCGCTTGCGCGTCGGCGCTGTCATCGAGGAACGAGGCGAGGTTGTTGTCGATGGCGACGGTCACGTTGTAGGCCGCGTCCGTGTTCGCCCACTGGTACATTACGCGCTCGGACCCGACGCCCATGCCGCGCTGCGACTGGACGGCATGATTCGAGACGGGGGACATGGAAACTTCGCCCGGCGCGCCCCCGGTAAAATTGAACTTGCGGAGGACGACGCGCCCGCTGGTGCCGGCGGCGTTCTGCTCGGTGTACGCGAGGAAGACGTTGTTGAAGCGGTCGAAGACGGGGGTCGGCGCGCCGACCTGCGTGAACTTCGTCGGGGTGCCAAACGTGGCCGGGGTGGCGGTCGGGTCCAGCCCGTTGTTGATCACACTCGGCTGGCTCCAATTGTCCCCCCCGTCGGTCGAGGAGATAATCCCGATGCGGCTCACGTTGCCGACGCCGAGCATTTTGACCACGCCGAACAGTTTGCGGGCGTCCAAGGGGTTCGCGACGATCGTCGGGGAGATGGCCCCGTTGATGGTGAAATTGGCCGTCCCGTCCTGGTAGTTGATGATGTTGATCGTGTCCCCGGTGTTGGGGGAGCCGGTGTTGTCTCGGGCAATGCCCTGCGTCGTCGTGTAATCGATGATCGGCGCCGGGAGGACCGCCGGGACCTCGCGGGCTTCGAGGCTTTCGACTTTGAGGGCGCTGGGCCGCGCCGCCCGCCGGGCGGTGCGCCCCGCCGCTTCAAGGTGTTGACGGCGGAGGCGGCCCAGGAGGGACTCAAAATTCATGTCGATCTCGCTCTGGTGACGTTTCGTGCGGCCCGGGTGAAAAATCACCCGGCGGGAAAGTCACGAGGACTTAGGGGTAAATCGATGATTACAGGCGGTACAAATCAGCCAGGCCTTGTCTGTTCGCCCGACCAATGTCCGGTCGCGGGATCGCTGTCTCGGCCGCCGGGGCGGCCAACGACATGGAACCACGAGTCCAAGGGCTTAGTTCCCTTGGGGTTCTTTCGCGCACGGTGTGAATCAGGGTGTCAAGGGGGTTCCAACCCGGGCGTGCGGGTGGCGGTTTTTATTAAACAGCATCCTACGCAGTCGCGTCAAGTTCACGCGACACTTTTTTTGCCGAATCCCCGCCGTTTCGCCGATTATTTTTAATTGTGCGAACCCCAACCGCCATAAGCGGGGTTACATCCGGACAGGAAGATTCGCCGGAACCCTTCCCGCCGGAAAATCCGCGCGCCGTTGCCCAACCCGCCCCCTTTCTACCCCGCCGTCTCGGCGGCGGTTTCTTGCTCCCGTAACATCACTGTCACATATTCCGGTGACCTGACAGGACACTTGTTTTTTCCCGGCCCGAAAACCGCCCTCCTTCCAATACGTCTCAAGAATCCGCTCGCCTCCCACGCCTGCCGGGCGTCGGTCCGTACAATCTCGTTTTGTTGCAAAGGGTGTCTGCGACGATGGCCAACCTGCTTCAGATCACGAAGGCGTACAAGAGTTACGGCGACCAGATTCTCCTCGACGGCGCCGAGGCCACCATCAGCGACAACGTGAAGGTGGGGTTCATCGGCCGCAACGGGGCCGGCAAGAGTACCCTGCTGCGCGTCCTGCTCGGCGAGGAAGAACTCGACGGCGGGGACGTGATCCGCCACCCTTCATTACGGTTGGGCTACCTCCGGCAACACGACCCGTTCCAGCCGGGCGAGTCGGCCCTCGACTTCCTGATGCGCGACAGCGGCCAGCCGAATTGGAAGTGCGGCGAAGTCGCCGGCCAGTTCGAGTTGAAGGGCGCTTACTTGGACGGCCCCATCGCCAAGCTCTCCGGCGGGTGGCAGACGCGCGTGAAGTTGGCCGCCCTGCTCTTGCACGAGCCGAACCTGTTGCTGCTTGACGAGCCGACCAACTTCCTCGACTTGCGGACGCAAATCCTACTGGAGCACTTCCTGACAGGCTACCGGGCCGGGTGCCTGATCGTCTCGCACGACCGGGCGTTCTTGAACGCGACGTGTGACCACACGATGGACCTCTCGCGCGGCAAACTGACGACGTTCCCCGGCAAGGTCGAGGCCTTCTTGGTCTACCAAGCCGAGAAGCGACTGCACGACGAACGAGTGAACGAGGCGATCCTCGTCAAGAAGCGCCACTTGGAAGACTTCATCGCCCGCAACCGCGCCCGGGCCGCCACCGCCGCCTTGGCCCAGTCGAAGGCCAAGGCCTTGGAGAAGTTGGACGAAGTCGTCGTTTACGTCAACGAGCCGATCGCCCGCTTCCACGCCCCGCGCATCGAGCCGCGCAAGGGCATCGCCCTGCGCTGCCGCGACTTGGCCATCGGTTACCCCGAGCGGCAAATCGCGGCCGACGTGCAGTTGGAGATCGACCACGGTGCTCGGGCCGCCGTGGTCGGCGACAACGGGCAGGGCAAGACGACGTTCCTGCGGACGGTCGTGGATTCGCTCAAGCCGCTGGCCGGGGACGTGAAGTGGGGCTTCGGGTGCAAAGTCGGCGTCTACGCCCAGCACGTGTACACCACCCTGCCCGACAAGTTCACGGTGCTGGACTACCTGCGCGGCCAGGCGGCCTTCGGGAAGAAGGAGCAAGAGATCTTGGACGTGGCCGGCTCCTTCCTGTTTAAGGGATCGTACGTCAAGAAGCAGATCTCCGTGCTGTCCGGCGGCGAGCGTGCCCGCCTGTGCTTGGCGGGGCTGATGTTGAGCGATTACAACATCCTGATTCTGGACGAACCCGGCAACCACTTGGACGTGGACACCGTGGATGCGTTGGTGGACGCCCTGACGGAGTACCAAGGCACACTCATCTTCACCAGCCACGACCGGCACTTCACCAAGCGGGTGGCCACGTGCATCATCGAAGTGCGGGACGGCCGCGTCGTCAACTACAACGGCCAGTACGACGCCTACGTCGCCAAGGTGAACGAGGAAATCGAAGCCGGCGAGCGGGCGTCAAACGCCACCAAGGCGAAAGTCCCGGACGCCGTGGCCAAGGCAAAGCCTTCCAAGCCCCCGGTCCACGGCGAGCGCGAGGCCCGCAAGGAACTCAAGTCGGTGGAGAAGGCCATTGCCCTGCTGGACACGCAGAAGAAGGCGCTCTCCGAGCAAATGAACACGTCCGACCCGAAGGAAGCGATGAGGATTCACACCGAGTTGAAGGCCGTCACCGCCCAACTCGAAGAAGCCGAGGAGCGGTGGGTGCAAGTCTCGGAAGTGGTGCAGAGCTACGAGTAACCGGGCCGACTACCACCCAAGTCCCTTGGCCGTCACGCGAACCTTCGCGATGCGGTGGTTGACGCAGACGAACAGGGTTTTCCCGTCGTTGCCGCCGAAACACAGGTTGGCCGTGCGGTCCCCGGTGAGGAAGCGGCCCAGCAACGTCCCGTCCGGGGCCATGACGCACACGCCGCCCGGCCCAGTCGCCCAAATGTTGCCCTCGGTGTCACACTTCAGGCCGTCGACGCCGCCGCCATTCACCTTGGGAGCCGTCCACTTCGCCGGATCGACGAACAGTTTCGCTTCGCCGGTCGTGCCGTCCGCGTTCACGGGGAAGACCACCCACTTGCCGCCGTTGGTCACGTAGAGTTTCTTCGCGTCCGGCGAAAACGCGATCCCGTTCGGGCTCAAGTCCTTGGCGACAAGCGACAGTGAGCCGTCTTTGGCGCTAATCCGGAACACCCCCGTGAAATCGAGTTCCCGCTTGGCGCCCTTGTCGAGGCCGTAGGGCGGGTCGGTGAAATAAACGTCCCCACTCGGGTGGATGGCCAAGTCGTTGGGGCTGTTAAGCTTCTTGCCCATGTAGTTGTCGGCGAGAACAGTCTTCTTGCCGTCCTTTTCAAGCCGCGTCACCCGCCGGTCGCCGTGCTCGCACAGGTACAGACGGCCCTCGCCGTCGGCGAACAGGCCGTTGGAGCCGGGTTCGTCGCCGGCCTTGCCGCCGCGCGGCTTGGCGCCGGTGTAACCCGAGGGCTTCAAGAACTCGGACGTGCCCTGCCCCTCCTTCCACTTAACGACGACGTTGTTGGGAATGTCGGAGAACAGCAGGAACTTGCCGGGCTTGTGCCACGTCGCCCCCTCGGACCAGATGAACCCCTCCGCGATTTTTTCGAGTTGCGCGTCCTTGGGCACCAACGCATCGAACCGCGGGTCAAGCCGTTCGACCGTGCCGATGACCTTCGAGTCGTTAGCTTTGCCCGGGGACTTCTGCTCTTGTGCCATTACCGGCAAGGCCGCGAATCCCATCAGCAACGCGACGTGGAAAAGAGACGTTCGGCTCACGGTGACTACTCCAGAGGTTGAAATGAAGGGGAGGATCAAGTCTGGGGACATGCTACTCAGGCCGGCGTCGGAAACCACGGCTCAGACGTGGCCCATCAAGCGGAGCCAGTCGATCAAGGGAATCGCACGTATTTGAAAGTGGGAGTTGGTGGCAATCATTTTAAACGGTCACGCTTGCCATATGTACATGCGTATAGTATTCTGAATTAGTTGGATTTTAGGTGGAGGGATACCGGCCGCGTCGTCCCGCGAGAATCGCCGGGCGAGCAATACACCCGCGGCTACTTGGTGATGATCGGCTACTGGGACGACCCCGCCGCCACCGCGAAGGCTATCGATCCCGCCGGGTGGATGCACACCGGCGACTTGGCCGTGATGGACGCCGACGGCTACGTGCGCATCGTCGGCCGGCTGAAAGACATGATTATTCGCGGCGGCGAGAACGTATACCCGCGCGAGGTCGAGGAGTTCCTGCACGCCGTCCCCGACGTGCAAGTGATCGGCGTCCCGTGCCCGAAGTACGGGGAAGAAGTCATGGCGTGGGTGCGCGTCAAAGACGGCCACACCCTGACGGCCGACCACCTGCGGGCCGCGTGTGTCAGCCGGATCGCCACCTACAAAATCCCCGCCTACTGGAAGTTCGTGGACGCCCTCCCGCTGACGGTGACAGGGAAAGTGCAGAAGTACCGCATGCGAGAAATCGCGGCGGCCGAGTTGGGGCGGGTGTGACGTGTTGGCCGGGCGGCGGCCCTCGCTCCGCTGCGCAAAGCCTCCGCGTCGCGGCGAAACGGGGGTTCGATGGGCGGGGCGGTTAGGCGATGATTTCCTTCACCACTTGCCCGTGAACGTCGGTCAGTCGGAAGTCGCGGCCGCTGTAGCGGAACGTCAGTTTTTCGTGGTCCATCCCCAACTGGTTTAGAATCGTCGCGTGCAGGTCGTGCATGTGGACTTTGTTCTCGACGGCGGCGGCCCCGAACTCGTCGGTCGCGCCGTAGGCGGTGCCGGGCTTGAAGCCGCCGCCGGCGAGCCAGGTCGTGAAGCCGCCGGGGTTGTGGTCGCGGCCGGTGCCGTTTTGCTGGGCGTACGGCGTGCGGCCGAACTCGCCGCCCCACCAGACAATCGTGTCCTTCAGTAGTCCTCGCTGGGCCAAGTCGGCGAGCAGGCCGGCGATGGGCTGGTCCACCGCCTTCGCGTGGATGCCGTGCTGCGGCAAGTTGGAGTGTTGGTCCCACGCCGGGTTGGCGCCGTTGTCGCCGTATGTGACTTGGACGTAACGCACGCCAGCCTCGCACAACCGGCGGGCCATGAGGCACTGGCGGCCGAAGGTGTCGGTCTCCTTGGTGCCGAGGCCGTAGAGCTTTTGCGTGGCGGCCGTCTCCTTGGTCACGTCCAAGATGTCCGGGGCGTTTTGCTGCATCTTCCAGCCAAGTTCGTAGGAATTGGCGACCGCCTCGGCCTCCGTGTCCCCCGGCGTCTGCTTCAATTGTTCGGCGTTCAGGGCGGCCAGCAAGTCCAACTGTTCCCGCTGCACTTTCGGGTCGGCGGCGTTTTTGAGGTTGCGGATAATCAAGTCGCTCGCCGGGCCGCCGGCCTTGCCGATGGCCGTCCCCTGGAACTTGGCCGGCAGGAAGGCGTTGCCGTAATTGCGCGGCCCGCCGTTGCCGCTCGACGGGGCGATGGACACGAACCCCGGCAGGTTCTCGTTCTCCGTGCCGAGGCCGTACACGACCCACGACCCCATCGACGGCCGGATGAAACTCGTCGCCCCGCAGTGTAGGAACAGCGTCGCCGGCCCGTGGGCCACCCCCTCGGTGTGCATCGAGTGGATAAAGGTCATCTTGTCCACATGCTTGTTCATCTGCGGGAACAGGTCCGACGCCCACCGGCCGCACTCGCCGTGCTGGGAAAACTTCCACAACGGTTTCATCACCCGCTGTGTGCCGCCGCGCTTGCCGGTGTTGGCCAGCGCGCGGGCGTCATCGAACCCGGCCATCTTGCCGTCGTCCTTCTCCAACCGCGGCTTATAGTCGAAAGAATCGACGTGGCTCACGCCGCCTTGCATGAACAGGAAGATCACCCGCTTGGCCTTCGGGGCGAAGTGCGTGGCCGGGTTGCCGCCCGCCAGCCCGGCGAACGCGAGGTGGCCGAAGCCGCAGCCAGCGAGTTGCAGGGCGCGGCGGCGGGTGAGGAAAAGGGGGGTGGTCATGGTCGTTGCTCCGTGTCAAATCACCGCCGTCCGGCGGTCTTGTTGGAGTCCCGCTTTTAAGTGGTCTGCGAACTTTCACCATCAAGAATCAGAAGGACCGAGTCTTCGAAGGTCCGACCCCGTGGGCGAACGGTCGTCACCCATGTTGGCGAACCCTCGAAGACTCGGTTCGCCGGTTGCTTGAGGGTGTCAGGTTCAAGACCGCCTGAAGGCGGAACTCCAACAAGACCGCCTGGCGGCGATTTTATCAATCCACGTACCTAAACTCTACGCTTGCATACAGCGTTTTCGCCACGTTGGCCCACCGTTCGCCGTTAGAGGACTCGCCCACGTATTTCGTGATGATGGCCCGTTCTTCGGCAGTAGCCATACGTCCAAGCAACCGGCGGTACAAGTCATCAATCCGTTTCGTCACATCCATCGTGTCACTGCCGGCAACAGTCTTCTTCGCCTGTTCGGCCACGAACGGGTGATTGGTCATGAACAACGCTTGCGTCGCCACGGTGCTGACGTTGCGGCGGCCGGTGGCCACGCTGGGGTCGGCGAAGTCGAACGCCTCGAAGATCTCCGGGAGGCTGTTGCGGAAGACCGGGACGTACACGCTGCGCACCGGGTCCGTGAACTTGTAATTGTAATCGGACGCGACGTTCGCTTTGAACGTCTGGCCGCCGGCACATGCCTTGAGGTCGCCGCTGGTGAACAGGATCGCGTCCCGAATGGCTTCCGCGTCCAAGCGACGGCGATTGCCGTGAGAGAGCAAGCGGTTTTCGGGGTCGGCCTTCTTCGCGGCTTCGCTCGCCGTGGTTGCTTGGCGGTAAGCCGACGAGGTCACGATGGAGCGGATCAGTTTCTTCGTGGACCACCCGGATTTGACGAACTCCCTTGCCAAGTGATCCAGCAATTCCGGGTGGGACGGCATTTCGCCCGTGGTGCCGAAGTTGTCGGTCGTTCGCACCAAGCCGGCGCCGAACAGCCAGTGCCACACGCGGTTAACGTACACGCGGGCCGTCAGCGGATTTTTCGGGTCGGCGACCCACTCGGCCAGTTCTTTGCGGCCGCTTTGGGTGGCGGGCAACGACGAAGCCGGGTGCCACATGGCGACTTGCAGGAACCCGCGGGGAGCGACGGCCCCCAGGGTGATGCCGCTGCCGCGGATGTGAATGCGCAGGTCTTCGATGTTCTTTTCTTCCTCGAAGCCCAATGCCATGTCCCGCTTGGGCCCGTCGGCTTGCAGTCTCTTCAACTCGGCTTCCAGTTCTTGGAGTTTGCCGGCTTCCTTCGGAGCCGGCGCGTCCCCTTTGGCCGCGGGCACTGGCGGGGTTTTCGCTTGGTCGGCCGGGATGAACAGGACCGCGTCCGCGATCACATGGCCCTTGGTGTTGGCCGTGTCGATGGTGACGAACCCTTGGCCCCCCTTCTCGAAGGTGTACTGGCCGAGGGAGTGGAACAGGCCGTCGATCTCCGGAGTCTTTTGCTGATTGACGTGGACGGTCTTCTCGCCGTCCGCGCTGAACACGGTCACGGGGAGATCGGCGGTGCGGTTATCGCCCGATGAGTAGGCGAACCACACGTCGTACTTGCCGGTGGCGGGAATCTCAAACTGGAAGGTCAGGGCCTTCTCGCCTTTGCCGGTCGCGTCGTCGTGGATGTAGCCGTCGCCGACGTAGGAGCCGGAATACTTCGAATCCTTCCACACGCCGACCTTCTTGGCCTTGGTGTCATCCACGACAATACCGGGCAAATCGTTGACCGCCCGCACGGTCGGCTTCTTCGGGTTGGGCGCGGGCTTCGTCTTGGCGACGATCGCCTTGAGGTCGGCAATTTGCTTTTGGACTTGGGCGATCTTCGCCTCGTGCCGGGCCGCTTCTTCTTCGCGGGCCGCGGGCATTGGCAACGGCCGGTCGATCCAGTTTGACACGTTCGAGTGGTTCAGCGTCTTGGTGTTCTTCAGGATGCCCGCGAGGGCGTAATAGTCCTTGGTCGGGATCGGGTCGAACTTATGGTCATGGCAGCGGGCGCACGTCACGGTCTGGGCGAGGAAGGCCCGACTCAGCGTGTCGAGTTGTTCATCAGCCACGTCCATTTCCAGCGCCTTCTTGTCCTGCTCCTCCAAGTTGTTGTTGCCCATCGTCAGGAACGTCGTGGCGACCAGCCGACGACGGCGAACCTCCAAGTCGTCCGTCGGGTACAAGTCCCCGGCGATCTGCTCGCGCACGAATTGGTCGAACGGCACATCGCGGTTATAGCTCTCGATCGCATAGTCCCGATACCGCCACGCATTCTTAAAGACGAAGCCACGCAGCGTCAGCGATTCGCCGTAGCGGGCCAAGTCCAACCAGTGCCGGCCCCAGCGCTCGCCGAACGAGGAAGCCGCGAGCAGGCGGTCAACGAGCCGTTCGTAAGCGTCCGGCCGTGGGTCGGCGACGAACTCGTCAATCTCCTTGGGCGTCGGCGGCAAGCCGATGAGGTCGTAAGTGACCCGACGAATGAGCGTGGCCCGCGACGCTTCCGCGGCCAGCGTCAATTGGAGCGGGGGGAGTTTCGCTTGAATAAAGGAGTCGATGGTGGCGGGGCCGGTCGCGGGGACGACGGGCCGGTACGCCCAGAAATTGCGGCCGGCTTCGATGCTCAGACCCACCTGCTTTTTGACGGCACCCGTGCGGGAGTCCGGCGCCCCCATCTCGATCCACTGCTCGAAGTCCGCGATCACGGCATCGGGGAGTTTCCCCTTGGGGGGCATCTCCAAATCCATTTCGTGTTTCAGAGACGTGAGAAGAAGGCTTTCCTTCGGCTTGCCGGGCACGACGGCCGGGCCGGTGTCGCCCCCCTTGCGGGCGCCATCGGCCGTGTCGAGGTAAAGCCCGCCGCGCAGTTTCTTCTTCGCTTGGGCCTCGGCCGAGTGGCATTGGTAACATTGCCCGACCAAGACGGGCCGGATCTTGTTCTCGAAGAACTCCAAGCCTTTCGGGTCGGCGGCCCAGAGCGGAGAAGCGATGAAGAAACTGGCGAGGAAAAGGAAATGACGGCGGCCGGTCATTAGGAAACCACGCGGAGAGCAGGGGCGATGTGGATCAATATACAGGTCGGCCAGACCGGCCGATAGGCAACCAATTCCGTCAGATGTCCCACGACGAGCGCCCTTCCTCGGCTTCGCCCACCATCGGCGTGATGAGCGTGCCGATCTTCTCGACCGTCGCGTGCATGATGTCGCCGGGCTTCAGGAACGTGTTCGTCGCCGAGCCGACGCCGGACGGGGTGCCGGTGGAGATGATGTCGCCCGGCTCTAGGGTCATCATCTCGGAGATGAAGGAGATGATCTCGGCGATGTTAAAGATCATCTGGGCGGTGGTGCCGTTCTGCCGGACTTCGCCGTTGAGGGTGAGTTTCACGCCCAAGACTTGCGGGTCGGGGATGGTCGCGGCCGAGGTGACGCACGGGCCGCACGGGGCGAAGCCGTCGAACCACTTGCCGTGCAGCCAGTCGAAGAACTTGTCCCGCTCCCGCGTCTTGCGGCCAGGGTTGGGGCGGTACTTGCGGTGCGAGATGTCGTTGAGGACCGTGTACCCGGCGACGTGCGACAGGGCCTCGCCGGCGGTCACGTTGCGGCACTTGCGACCCATGACAACGGCCAACTCGCATTCCCAGTCGATGCCGTTGGGCGAACTCGCGGGGATGGCGACCGACTGGCCGGGGTTGTTCAGCGTCGTGCTGGCCGGTTTCATGAACACATACGGGAACGTGTTCTGTTGCTCCTCGACGACGTAGCCGCGTTCCTTCACATGCTCCGCGTAGTTGCCGGCGAGCAGCAGGAGTTTGTTGGGCCGCGCGACGGGTGTCAGTAGGCGCGTCGTTTCTGGATCGAGCCGGAGCGAACCGGGGACCGCGCCGGGGGCTTGTTCCAGCCACGCCCAGAGTCGGCGCATCGCCAAGTGGTGTTCGCCGACCGGCGGCATGTAGCTGATGATCTCGTCGTCATCAGGCAGGTGAAGCCACTTGCCGACGTGTTGGTGATAGGCCAATTCCGCGAGGGCGAGCGGGATGATCCCCGCCTCGTCGTAAAAGCCGACCCGCGGATTCTCAACCAGTCCGTAGCGGCACAATCGCATCACGAGGTTCCACGGGGCGAGCCGACGAGCGTGTCCAACCGTCAGTCCGTGGTTCGTGATACGGCGAAGCGTCTCCACCGGAAACTGCCTAAGTTTCCGCGGGGCTATCACCCTGCCCAGAACATCAGGTTATGAGTCGCCAAGGTCGAAGTGGAACATGTTCTCACCAGTGTTTTTGACTTCTTTTTCCAATCCTGAGAGTACCGGATTTCGGAAAATGGAGGGCAATCCGGGGTATGGATTCTCGGGAGTGGGAATATCTTGGCTCCCCGGACGGGGGGCGATCGCGATTCGATACCAACCCGGCCGAATCTTTGTGCCCTCAGCCGGCATAATCCGAAAAGTCCCGTCATCTTGCACAGTCCCCTGCAACAGGGGGCCGTCCGACCCACGTTCCGCGTTCGGGCAGAACGTCACCGTGCCCCCCGCCAAGGGTTGGCCGCGGTAAAGAGCGTTGCCGCGCACGACGACAGGTTCACCCTTCTCCCCGCAGCCCGCGAGGGCCGTGATTGCCAGCAAAAAACACGGAATTCGGGGGGAGAGTCGCGGCATGAACGGGAATCCGGAGACGGGGCATCTCGGGACAGATCGGCCTCGCCATCTCTTGGGAACAGGGGCTTTTTGCGCGCCTCGCGGGTTCGACTTGGCAAGACGGGGAATGGTTCGCATTGACCGGATTGTTTGGATGGGGTAAACCCGGCCGCATCGACGCGGCTTGGTGATCGGGGACGGAACACCCAACTTACCCAAGCCGCCACGGCTTACCCACGGAAGAGGAGAGACTGCTCGTGAAACGGATTTTCACCTGTTTGGCCGCGTTCTTGGCCCTCACGGCCTCGGCGATGGCCCAAGCCCCCGCCGGCGCGCCGGCCCCGGCGGCCACGCCCCGCCCGCAGCGGATCGTGTTCGTCAACATCGCCAAAGTGCTGCGAGACTACAAAAAGGCCAACGACCGCGGGGCCGACATCACCGTCCGCCGTCAGGCCTACGTGGACAAGGTCAACAAGTTGCGGGAAGCCTTGGCCGCCGTGAACAAGGAGTTCCAGGCGTCCGTTGTGCCCGAAGAAAAGAAGAAGCACCAAGAACGGGCCTTGGCCATCCAACGCCAGGTCGAGGACATCGACCGGGACGCCCAGATTGAACTGACGAAGCTGTCCAACGACACCATCGTGCAGGTCTACCAAGAGATTAAGGGCGTGATCGCCGACATCGCCACCACGAACAACTTGGACATGGTCCTGTGTTACCCGGCCGCTTCGAAGGAAACGGACGAAATGACCCCGCAAGTGGCCCAACTGATGCTCCAAACGCCGGCCATGATCCCGTTTTACCACAAGGGCATGGACATCACCGAAGTGGTCGTCAAGACGTTGAATGGTCGGTTCCCGGGCGTTGCCACCGCCCCCGCTCCTATGGGTGGAACACCGGGCATTACGACGGTTGGCGGAACGACCAAGTAACTATGGCACGGCGGTTGCTATAAGGCCACTCACGAAGCGAAAGAGTGGCTGATTGGTAGCTAAGGCAAATTGGGCTGAACTCAATACTTAGCGAAGGCCGATAAGGGAGGGGATGCGGGATAGTTCGATCCCTTCCCAAACATTATGTGCTCCATGAAACTGATGCAAACCATTCCGGGATCGAAAGTTGAGGCCCCCGAGGCGCCTCGACTCGGCCGGCGTCGCCAACGGACGCTGGCCCGGTCCTCCCTGATTCAGGGCGTCGGGATGGTGATGGGAAGTCAAGTCGCCCTGCGGTTCTGTCCGGCCCCGCCGGACTCGGGGATCCACTTCCAGCGGACCGACCTCCGCGGCGCCCGGCCGATTGCGGCCCGTGCGGCCTCGGTCACTGGAACGGCTCGCCGGACGACCTTGGGCGACGGCCCGAACCAAGTGACGCTCGTCGAACACGTCTTGGCCGCCTTGGCCGGGATGCGGATCGACAATTGCTTGATCGAGCTCGATGGCCCCGAGCCGCCCGGCTTGGACGGCTCCTCGGAAGGTTACGTGGACAGTCTGTTGACGGGCGGCGTCGCCCTCCAGCACTCGGCGAAGCCGACTTTCGTGGTCCGCGAGCCGATTACTGTCTCCCAAGGCGGCGCGACCCTGACGGTCTACCCGCGGGCCGGGGAAGACTTGGTCGTCAGCTACTTGTTGGACTTCGGCCCCGGCTCGCCGATCATGCCGCAGTCCCACACCGAAATCATCACGCCGGACCGCTTCCGGCAAAGTCTGGCCAAGTGCCGGACGTTTGTCCTCGAACACGAGGCTTACGAACTCCAGCGGCGCGGCGTTGGCCGCCACTTGAAGACCTCCGAGATGTTGGTCTTCGGCCCGCGCGGCCTGATCGACAACCGCCTGCGGTTCCCGGACGAGCCGGCCCGCCACAAGATTCTGGACATTGTCGGCGACTTGGCCCTCAGCGGGCTGGACATCGTCGGCCACGTGGTCGCCTATCGGTCCGGCCACCCGCTGAACGTCGAGTTGGCGAAGGAATTGACCCGCTTGGCCGGCAACGGCTGGGCCGGCATGGCGACGGACCGCGTTTCCGCAGCGTGACACAGTGACGGGAGTATCCGAAAAGATGAACCGGATTCGCATCGGCGTCGTCGGCGTCGGCCACCTCGGCAAAGAACACGCCCGCATTCTGGCCGGGCTTCCCGAAGCGGAACTCGTCGGCATTGCGGACGTGAATTCGGCCCAAGCCCGCCAGATCGCCGAGCGGTGCAAGACGACGGCCTACGAATCCCACGAAGACTTGCTCGACATCGTGGACGCGGTCTCCATCGCCGCCCCCACCCTCTACCACCACAAGGTCGCCCGCGACTTCTTGGAGCGCGGCATCCCGGTCTTGGTGGAAAAGCCGATCACGACGACGCTGGCCCAAGCCGAGGAACTCGTCGAGATTGCCAACTCGCGGGACATCCCGCTGCAGGTCGGTCACATCGAGCGCTTTAACCCGGCCTTCGAAGAACTCATGCGCCGGCCGATCAACCCGAAGCTGATTGAGAGCGAGCGCCACGGCCCGTTCACCGGCCGCTCGACCGACATCGGCTGCGTGCTGGACCTGATGATCCACGACCTCGACCTCATCCTGTCGCTGGTCCGCTCCCCCGTGGAAGACGTCTACGCCCTGGGGGCGATGGCCTTCGGCGGCCACGAGGACATCGTCAACGCCCGCATCCGCTTCGAGAACGGCTGCGTCGCCTGCGTGACCGCCAGCCGCATCAGCCCGCGGCCGAAGCGCAAGCTCCGCATCTGGGCGCCCGAAGGGTACGCCGGCATCGACTTCGTGGACAAGCGGTTGACGCTGGTGCAGCCCTCCGAAGAAGTCCGCCGCCGCGGCCTCTCGCAGCGGGAACTCGACCCGACCCGCCGCGACCAACTGCGGCAGGACGTGTTCGGCAAGCACATGGAGACGCTGGACCTCGACTGCACCCGCGAGATGGACCAGCTCACCGCCGAGTTGAAGCACTTCATCGACTGTGTGAAGACCGGCCGCCGGCCCCGCGTGACCGGCGACGACGGCCGCGACGCCTTGGCCCTCGCCGACCGCATTCTGGCCAGCGTCCAGCGCCACCCGTGGGACGGCATCGCCGACGGCCCCACCGGCCCGAAGCACATGCCGATGCCGATGGGCAAGCTGTTCGACGAAGCCCACGAAGGCCGCGAAGCGGCTTAAGCAAAGAATTTTTAGCCGCCAAGGACGCCAAGAAGACCAAATTCAAATGGTTCTTCTTGGCGTCTTGGCGGTTAAGTCGTTTTTATAACGCCCCGATCACCGCTTCCGTGAACTGCGTCGTCGTCGCCGTCCCGCCCAGGTCGGCGGTGCGGGTCGCCGTCGTCGTCAGCACTTTCTCGATGGCCGCGATGATCCGCGTCGCCAACTCCGGGTCGCCGCCGTCGCGGATCATTTCCACGGCAGGCAATAGCAACGGCAACGGGTTGGCCTTGTCGGCCCCGACCGACTCCCGCGTCCCGCCGTAAATGGCCTCGTACACGCGGATGTTATCGCCGTGGTTGATGCCGGCCGTGCCGCTGATGCCGCCGGCCAAGCCGGCGCCGAGGTCACTTAACAGGTCGCCGTAGAGGTTGCCGCAGGCGAGCATCTCGAACTGAGTCGGCCGGCTGACCAACTGCATGCAGGCGTTGTCCACGATCATGTCTTTCGCCGCGATGCCGTCGTAGTCCTTGGCGATTCGCCGGTAGCAGTCGAGGTACAGGCCGTCGGCCATCTTGAGGATGTTGGCCTTGTGGATGCAGTGGATGGACTTTTTCCCGAGCTTCTTGGCCAACTCGAACGTGAACTTAAAGAAGCGCAGGCACGCGGCCTCCGTGACGATCTTAAAGCTCTGCACCACGCCGGGGACGATTTCGTGCTCCGTGGTGGCGTACAAGTCTTCCGTGATCTCGCGAACGAGCGTGATGTTGATGTTCTGGAACCGGCTCGGCAACCCGGCGAGGTTGTGAATGGGCCGGACGGTGGCGAACAGCCCGAGACTCTTGCGAAAGGCGACGTTGGCATTGGCCGGCGTCCCAATGCCCGAGGCCCCACTTGGGGCCGGGAGCAATTTGGTCTTGAGAGCGACCCCCGTTTGCCGGACGGCCTTCACCAACTCGTCGGGCAGCGCCGGCAACCCCTGCGAGGTGGCCGCCCACCCGGCCGGGTAGACTTGCCAGTCGATCTCCAAGCCGGCCGCCGAGAGAATATCCCGGACGGCCCGCTCCTGGTCGAAGCCGATCCCGCCCCCCTGCACGAACACGATGCGCCGCATGGTTTCTCCGAATGGTTGAATAGTGGTGGAAGGAGAGAGTTGTTCCCAACCGCCGTCAGGCGGTCCCGTTGGAGTCCCGCTTTTAAGCGGTCTGTGACCGACCCGCCGCAGGAGGCAGGAGGACCGAGTCTTCGAGGGTCCGACCCCTTGGGCGAACGGCCGTCACCCACGAAGGCGAACCCGCGAAGACGCGGTTCGCCGGCCGCCTCTGGGTGTCAGGCCCAAGACCGCCTGACGGCGGGATTCTGACCGGGCAGGGAGCGTTTAACCTGACAGCGCCGGGAAAACCGCCGACTGGAGGGCCAAGCGGCCGCCCCGCCGATTTCACGCGATGTCCACGAATGTCCACGAATGTCCACGAATGTCCACGGGTTCCCGCCCGGATTGACCCACGGGGTCAATCGGCCGCCTTTCCGACACCTCGCATTTTACGAGGAGTCTGGAATGAGGAAAAGCGAAGTGCACGTCACGCCGCGGAACGGCGCCGTTCGGGCCGTGATCGCCGTCACCCGCCTCAGCGGGGGGCCGCGTCAGAAGGAGGACAGCCGCGAGGACCAGCAGGACCACGCCCGCGACATCGTCGCGGACGAGTACCAAGGCCCGGCCGAGTACCGATTCATCAACCGGACCGTGACGGGCGAGCGCCTCGACCGGCCAGAGCTCAAGGAGATCGAGGATCTGCTCCGGCCGCGGGCGTTCGACCGTCTGGCGTGCGCGGACCTGGGCCGCCTCGTCCGCGGGACGGCGGCCACGGATCTGTTCGGCATTGCCCTCGGCCACGGCACACGGGCCATGGCCCCGCACGACGGCGTCGACACGGCCGACGACACTTGGGCGGCGGCCGACTGGCTCCACGAGACGGGGGGCGACCGGGCCCTTCGCCCGGAACCCGAAATGGAATGGGAAGAGGGTCCGCCGCGTCACCGGCACCCCGATCCTCAAGGGCCTGCCGCGGCGGGGCCGCAGGCACCCCGTCAAGCGCCACGCGTCGGGCCGGCGCACGTCGGTGAGGAACCGGACGGGGCCGCCGTACGATGACTGCCCCCACTTGATGCCCGTTCCCCAGGCCGCGTTCGACGAGGTGAACGCCCGGCTGGCGGAGGCGAACGGAGGCGTGGGCCGGAAGCCGGTCGGCGGGAACGACCCGCGCGCCAACGTCCCCAAGAAGCGGACGACATTCCCCAGCCCGCACGCCGCGTGCGGGGTGTGCGGCCGCCTGGAGTACTGGGGCGGCCACGTGTAGTCGCGGGCCCATGATGTGCTCCGGGGCCCGCGACTACACGTGCCGGAACACTGTCTCGTTCGACGGGCATGCCGCCCCACCGGTCCGATTCGCCGGGCGGCGCCGCCCTTTCGTTCGGCCGTCCTCTGGAAGCCCTGGCGGACTTCACGCGAACAGCCCTCGTTTCGAGCTGACGCCGGCCGGGGTTCCCAGTGGCCCCTCTGTCGTTGGCTCAACCGCCGCGGCCGGCCACGCCGGGGCCGCCGGCCACGGCTTCCCGTCCCGGAGCATGGCCCAACACCGGACCAACAGCTTTCTCGCCAGCGCGACGATGGCCGGCGTCTTCCGCGTCGTGCCGCCGCCGGTCCGGCGGGCGTACTGCTCGCGCGCCCACGGGTTGTACCGCAGCATGCACCACGCGCACTCGACCAAGAGCTTCCGCAGGACGCGCGGCTCTCCGCCAAAATATTCTGGCTTCCAATCTTTATACATTTTGGCATCATGACTTCTTGCGAAGGTCAGCACGCCAGCATCCCAGGGATTACGCACTTGATTTCCCAGAGGAATCCATCGCTTGACTAATTGTTTTTTTAAAATAAGCCGTGTCCCAGCCGGCGAGTTCTCGCGTTCCCTTGATGCCGTGTTTTGGATTCCCGCTCTTAATCAGAGCATGGACGATTTGCGCAACAGGCTGAAGTTTTCCGGCCCGTGGCCCTTGCGCAGTTGCTGGCCATCCTCCCCGATCACCACATCCAGCACCCAATGCAACTGGTTCTCCACTCGCCAATGATCCCGCACGGAGCGGAGAAACTCATGAGCCGACATCACCCGGCTGGAGATAAAATAACGCGTCTCCCTTTCGAGTTTGTTGTCAACCATTTGCTCGCCAACAATCACCCCCACCGCCGCCAAGCCTTTCCACAACGACTGATGCCGGATCCGGTCCAAGGGGCGCTTACATAACAGATGCGCGTCTCCCTCCGGCCGCGACTGCTTTCCTCCGTCTTCGCGTATTCCGCCGCCGTCGGGATCAGCTCGCCCCCGAGCGGCGGAGCGACGGCCAATTGCACGTCCTCGTGCAATTGCTCCTGGTTGCCCTTGACGGCCAGCACGTAGTCGCCGCCCCCGTCCACGATGGCCGCCGCGATGTCCTTCTGGCATCCCATCGCGTCGATGGTCAACAGCGACCCCTTCAATTCAAGCAGTTTCAGCAACGCCGGAATCGTCGTGATCTCGTTGGATTTCTCGGCGGTGTCCCGTTGGGCCATGCAGACCCCGTTTGCGGTCGCAAAGGCATGAACGATGTGCAACCCCTTCAGACGGCCCGCCTTGTCCGCCGAGCCACGCATGGTTTTGCCGTCAACGGCGATCTGTTTCAAGGACAGCCGGTCGCCGATTTCCGAGAGCCAGTCGGTGAAACGAGCCGTCAGGCCCTCGGGCTTCAACAAGCCAAACACCCGTTGATACGTGTCATGCGCCGGGATGCCGTTCTCCAAGGTCAGGAAGGTGCGAAGCCACGCCTCGTGACCCTCGGCGAAACGCCCCACGGCCAGCCACGAATTGGCCCCACCTAAAACGGCGCAAATAGCCGTCACAATAATGTCGCCGAGCCGATGGGCCTTGTTGTGATTGTCGAGCCGAAAATCGGGGCAATTGTCAAACCGGCGAGAGCAGCAAGCACAGTTCGCCGGTGCTCGCGCTCGAAGAGCCGGCGACGCATTTGCACCCGTACGCGATCCGCGCGCTGTCAAGCATGATCAAGGGCTTCGCGGGGCAGAAGATCATTGCCACCCACTCGGGCGACCTGATCTCCGATGTGGGCCTGCTGTCCATTCGTCGCTTCCACCGGGTCGGGGGAAGATCGAGGTCCGGCGGGTCAATCCGAATAGCTTGGAACAGGACGACGTCCGGAAGGTGCAGTTCCACATGTTGAAGACCCGCGGGGAGCTGCTATTTGCCCGATGCTGGCTTCTGGGCGAAGGCGTAACCGAGTATTGGGCGCTCTCGGAAACGGCGAAAACGCTGGGCATCGACTTGGAACGCCACGGCATCCGAATCGTGCCGTAGCGGCAGGTGGAGGCCGACACTTTTGTCAAGATCGCCAACGATCTCGGCATCCGGTGGTTCTGTCTGACCGACGGGGATGCGACCGGCGCGAAGACGAGAACGTCACGCCTTCCACATTTCGGCGGCCAACCCGAGGCGGAATGCCTCGCCGTTCTCTCCCAGCCGACCATCGAGCATCTCCTCTGCGAGGGCGGACTTGGGGCCGTGTACGAGAAGCGGATATCGTCACAGAAAACAACGACTGGGTTGACCGCCAGAAAGGGCGACCCAGACTACTGGACGCAGGTGCTCGACTGCATCCCGAAAGAGGCGTCGAAGGAAGATATGGCGATCGAGGCGATGGCCTTGATGCGGCGGTACGGGCCGTCATCCATTCCCGCAGACTTGAAGAACGTCATCGACCGGACCGTCGCCCAAGCAGCCACATAGGTGCCGATATGGAACGCTCCAGCTTGAACGAGAACCAGCGCCGCGCTGTCGAAGTGGCGAGTGACCCATTACTCGTGCTCGCCGGCCCCGGCAGCGGCAGGACCCGCGTGCTCACGGTGCGAATCGGCAAGATTCTCGAAGACTCGCCCGGGAAATCGTTCCGTGTCTTGGCCCTTACGTTCACCAACAAAGCCACCGACGAGATGCGGGAGCGCCAGGCGGGACGGCCCGAAGATCTGGCGAAACAGTCGCTTAAATTCGCCAGTTTTTGGTCTTGCAAATGGGGTCCACTGTAATCTGCAAGTCACTTCGCTGGAGTTCTACGTCGACGCCGGCAAGAGCGCCAAGGACCAGAACCGGCCCCAACTGCAGCGGCTCAAACGCGACATCGCGGCCGGGAAGATCGATCTTGTCATCTGCTTCAAACTCGACCGGATCACCCGAAGCCTGAAGGATTTCGTCGACCTCTGGGCACTGTTCGCCGAACACGAAGTGGATGTCAGCAGCCTGCGGGAGAAGTTTGACACGTCGATGCCCACTGGCGAAGCGATGGTCCAACTCATCATGGTTTTCGCCCAGCTTGAACGGCGGATGACGGCCGAGCGGACGTTCTCGATCATGCGAGACCGGGCCGACCGCGGCTGTGGAACGGCGGGCACGTTCTCGGTTATCGTTCCGTCCAAGACGATCCGGGCAAACTGGAAATCGAAGAAGTCGGGGCCGCCATCGTCCGCCGCATCTTCGACAGCTTCGAGGAGCTTGGCTCCGCCGGAGCCGCCACCCGCGCCTTGAGCGATGTTGGCATCCGCTACCCGATATTCCGCACACGTGGGGACAAGCAACGCGGGGGCAAACTGTTCACGAAGCAAAAGGTAATCGGCATTCTTCGGAACTCGGTCTACATCGGACAAATCCGTTGGGGCGAGGCCGTGAAGGACGACTGCCATCCGCCCATCATCACCCGCCAGCAATTCGACCGCGTGCAACTTCAGATCGGGAAGATGCTGGTGCGACGGATGAACCTGAAGAAGCCGAAAGGGAGGGTCTACCTGCTATCGGGCCTGCTGCGGGGCCAGTGTGGGGCACACATGGTCGGGGCGTCCGCCCACGGCCGGACGGACGTGAACTACTACTACGTCTGCACCCGGCAGCAGCACGAAGGCGGCAAATATTCCTGCACGTCTTCCCGTATTCCGGCGGTGGCGCTCGAAAACGTCCTCATCGGTCGGGTTCGTGACCTCGGCCGCATGGTCGAGGCCCGCGACCGCATCGTGCAGGAAGCGTTGTCGTGCCTCGGCGGCGAAGCCGTTCGGCTGCGCGACGAAGAAGACCTGGCGCGCCGTCGCCTGGCTCAGGTGCGTGCCGACATCGGCCGTCTGGTCGATGTGCTGAAGACGCTCGGCTCGAAAGGGCTGGTCAGTGTTCAGGCGGAACTGGAACGGCTAGAGACGGAAGAGACGCAATTTAAGCGATCACTGACCGACATCGCCACGCGGCAGGCACCGGTCGAGCGTGTCAGCGACGATGCCCGTGCCGTTCTGGAAACCTGGCAGGACATCGGGGAGTTGCTGGAATCCGCCATGCCAGAAGAACGGATGCAGCTTCTCCAGCATTACATCGAGGTCATCGAACTCGGGCTGATCGACCCGCAGACCCGAACCGGCTCCTACTCCATGCGGCTGTTCCCGGAAGTGCGTCCCGACCGTGGATTCGACTTCGGCGACGGGGGCGGCAACGGCCCAGACGACGTAAATCCAGGCCCGGAAACGACGAACGAGGCCGACGCCATGAATGGCAGCGACCCCGCCGTGTTAACCGAGGACGGCTTTGTTCGCACAACCGTCCAAAAAGCTCCCCGAGGCGGTCTCAACTCGATTCAGGGTTCATCGAGCGAGGAACCTTGCAGTTCAAGAAGTTACGTCGAGCAGCCGTCATCGCCATCTTCCCCTGGAACAGCCTTTTTGACGCCAAGCCGGAGCCAAAGCCGGTCCCAAAAGAACCCCGCGATCCGCTCAAAACTGCCCGCTACTACCAGTCGCTTCTCGACACCGGCAAGTTCGAGAGCCGGGCCGCGCTTGCCATCTATCTCGGCATCAGCCGGGCAAGGGTGACGCAGGTGCTCAACCGTCTCAAGTAGGATGGGTTTTGTCTTTCCAGGAGAAATCCTTCCCCTTCGCCTCTGCCCCAAGTAATGCCATGCGGAGCCCGTCGCCGAAGGCGGACAACGCGGTATCGGATAAGATGATCGAAGACGTGATCGTCAACAGAATGCGATGGCGGCGGAGGCAGAATTGTGAAAA
>JAYUGD010000520.1:0-1668 GCA_043767785.1 Zavarzinella sp.
CCGGGGACGGCGGCCAACTCCCCGGCCATCACGCGGTCGTTTCGCATGTGGTGCATGACGCGGTTGCAGCGGGCGACCGTCCACTCGGGGTTCGGGCGGGATTGCAGCGTCATCTCCAACCCGGCTTCCACGGCCCCGGTTTGCCGCACACGGTAATACCAGCCACTGCGGCCATTCTGCACCACCAGCGCGGGCAGCGTCCGCATCCGCCAGCGGCGGGCCAGCTTCCAGCACGGCTGCCGCGGCTGCGTGACTTCTAGCGTCACGTCGCCGACTTGCCACACGTCGCCGATGCAGACGGCTTCTTCCGTCAACCCGTCGATGGTCAGGTTCTCGCCGAACGCCCCCGGCGGGAACGCCACTCCGAGTTCGGCTTGCCACACCGGGTAATGGGGGGCCGAGTAGCCCAGCACGGCCTTGTCCGGCCCGCCGTGATTCTCGCGGTCGGCTTGGCCGTCCCCGTCGAGCGATTCCCAGTGAACGGCCACCGGGCCGGCAACGGGTTCCTTGAAGAAGGCCGTCGTCCACACCTCGTCCATCGGGTCGTCGGAGCCGGGCCGGCCGTGGACGCGCACCGGGCCGACTTGGACGGATAGCAGTTTCGGCACGGGTCTTCTCCCCTCAGTCGCGCAGCGTCCGCTCGGTCAAGTGCAAGAACACCTTCTCCAGGTTCGTCTCGTGGGTGTTGAACCCCGTCAACTCGCTGTCCAACTCGCGCAGGACGGCCATCACCTTCACCACCAGCGGGGCGACGGCCGGGCCAGCCACGGTGAGCGATTGGCCCTCGGCCCGGACGATCTTGATGCCCTCGGCGGTGAGGCGTTCTTTGACGCGGTCGGCCCCGGACTTCACGCGGATAGTCACGGTGTCGTCGAGTTGTTTCAGCAGAGCCTTTAGGGTGTCGCAGGCGATCAATTTGCCGTGGTCCATGATGCCGACGCGCGGGCACAGGGCCTGCACTTCTTCCATGTAGTGGCTGGTGTAGATCACCGTCAGCCCGGCGGCGTTGAGGGCCTTCACCTGTTCAAAGATGTGGTTGCGGGACTGCGGGTCCACGCCGGTCGTCGGCTCGTCGAGGAAGAGAATCGTCGGCTTGTGGACGACGGCGATGGCGAGGTTGAGCCGGCGCTTCATGCCGCCGGAGAACGTCCCGGCCCGCAGGTCGGCCTTGTCTCGCAGGGCGGCGAGGTCCAACACCTCGTCCACGCGGGCCGCCAGCGCTTTCCCGGTGATGCCGTACAGCTTGCCGAAGAATTGCAGGTTCTCGCGGGCCGTCAGGTCGCCGTACAGGGCCAAATCCTGCGTGCCGATGCCGACGAGCCGCCGCTGGGCCAAGTTCTCCCGCCGCAACGGCTCGCCGTTGAGCAGCACTTCCCCGCTCGTGGCGTCGTGCAGGCAGGCCAGGATGCCCAATAGCGTGGACTTCCCCGCCCCGTTCGGCCCGAGCAAGCCGAACATCTCCCCGGCCGCGACATTAAACGTGACCCCGGCGACGGCCTCGACGGGGCCGTAGGACTTGCGGACGTTTTTGATTTGGAGCAAGGGGAATCCTTCGTGCGGGATGTCCGGCATTGTTAGCCGCGACGCGGAGGCTTTGCGCAGCGGAGCGCGTCCCGAGTCCGCCACCATGTGATGAGGTTCGCCGCCACGAGTGACGGCCGCGGGACG
>JAYUGD010000521.1:0-1667 GCA_043767785.1 Zavarzinella sp.
CGATGAAAGCCCACGGACGGCCGTCCGTGGGCTTTCATCGGGCTTCGGATTGTTGTTGACTTCGGTCTCGACTTCGCCTAACCTTAAGAACGACTATCGAACGACCCACCCTCCCGCCGGACGGCGCGCCCGAAAGCCGCACGGATGTTTGCTTTGGCGACCGAGGACGGTCCTCGCTCGCATGACCGCCTTGGTCACCCGCCTGCCTCCGCACCTTTTTCCGTGAGTGTGTCCATGCGTCCGATTCCGTCTCGCCGTTCGTTCATGCAGATCGGGGCCATCTCCGGCTTGGGCATCACGCTGGACGGCTTCCTGCGCCACCAGGCCGCCCGCGCGGACACCAAGACCTACGACACCAAGGAAGGGAAGGCCAAGTCGGTCATCCACATCTTCCTGCCGGGCGGGTCGGCCCACCAGGACTCGTGGGACCCCAAGCCCAACGCCCCCATCGAGTACCGCGGGGAAATGGGCGTCATCAAGACGAAGCTCGACGGCGTGTACCTCAACGAGCACATGAAGAAGACCGCGGAAATCGCGGACAAGATCGCCATCTGCCGGTCCATGACGCACGGCGAGGCCGCCCACGAGCGCGGCACGCACAACATGTTCACCGGCTACCGGCCCAGCCCGGCCCTGCAGTTCCCGTCCTTCGGGTCGGTCGTCAGCCACGAGTTCGGCGTGCGGAACAATCTGCCGCCCTACGTCTGCATCCCGTCCATGCCGAACACGTTCGCCGGCAGCGGCTACCTGTCCAGCAAGTACGCTCCGTTTTCCTTGGGCAGCGACCCGGCGAACCCCGGCTTCACCGTCCAAGACCTCGCCCTGCCGGGCGGCGTGGACGACAAGCGGTTCACCACGCGCAAGAACATGCTCACGGCCGTCAACGACCACTTCGCCACCCGCGAAAAGTCGGACAACATCGCCGCGATGGACACGTTCTACCAGCAGGCCTACTCGCTGATCTCGTCCCCCAAGGCGCGGGAAGCCTTTAACATCAACGCCGAAGACGCCAAGCTGCGCGACACCTACGGCCGCAACGCCGCCGGCCAGCGCTTCCTGATGGCCCGGCGCATGGTGGAAGCCGGCGTCCGCTTCGTCAGCCTGACCTACGGCGGCTGGGACATGCACACCGGCATCAAGGCCGGCATGGCCGGGCAACTGCCGACCTTTGACCAAGCCTACGCGGCCCTCATCACCGACCTCAGCCAGCGCGGCCTGTTGGACAGCACGCTCGTCATGGTGTCCAGCGAGTTCGGCCGGACGCCGAAGATCAACGCCACCGCCGGCCGGGACCACTGGCCCAAGGTGTTCAGCGTCGTCCTCGCCGGCGGCGGGATCAAGAAGGGCGTCGTGTACGGCACGTCCGACGCGACCGCCACCGAGCCGGAAGACGACCCGCTGACGGTGCAAGACCTCAGCACGACGGTCTACCACTGCTTGGGCGTGAACGCCGACAAGGAACTGATGGCCCCGGGCAACCGCCCCATCGAAATCGTGGACGGCGGCGAGATCGTCAAGGCCCTCTTGGCGTAAGCCGTCTCATCGGGTTCCCGGACGCGACATCGGGGCACTTCGGCGTTCGCCGGGCGCCTTTGTGTCGCGTTGTTTTTGACGCGGGCATTTTGGGAAACCCCCGTTTAGCCGCGACGCGACGCTTCGGAGTGGAG
>JAYUGD010000522.1:0-4934 GCA_043767785.1 Zavarzinella sp.
TGTTCGATCCGTGGCTAAAAATGCTTTCTTGCTTCGCTTTTTCCGCGCCGCTTCCCAACGCTCACCAGTCCACGAATCAGCCATCTCAACCCATATTGACGCGCTTGGTCGTTTACCTATAATTACAACACATTCCAAGGACGGAGTGTGGGGGACCCCCCGATCATCGGTCCCAATCACTGTTCAGTTCGACGCGAGAGAAAGGACTTCCTCCCCAGCGTCTTCTCGGGCCACCTTGGCCCGAACCTCCGCGAACAGTGTCCCACCCTTTATCTTTGGCTTCCATCCACCGACCGAACTGCCGCGCGTACAATCGCGGGCGTTCAGGCAAACTTAGGTGAGCGTGTGGCCGACGAGCGGAACGGACTCACGAGACAGATCAAGGAAGCCTGCGACATCGTCGCGGTCATCGGCTCCTACGTCTCCCTCGTCCCCGCCGCCGGCGCGTTCAAGTGCATTTGCCCGTTCCACAACGACACGCGGCCGTCCATGCAGGTGGACGCCCGCTACCAGAATTACAAGTGTTGGTCGTGCGGCAAAAAAGGGGACGTGTTCACCTTCGTGCAGGACTTCGAGAAGGTCAGCTTCTTGGAGGCCCGCGAAATCTTGGCCAAGCGGGCCGGCATCAGTTTGGAAGAAGTCCCCGTCGAGAACGTCCGGCGCGTCAAGCAACTAGACGCCATCAAGTGGGCCGAGGGCTTGTACCAAGAATGCCTGCTGGCCGAGCAGGAAGGCGCATCGCCAGAACTCGGCGAGCGGGCGCGAAAGTACCTCGGTGAACGGAAACTTACCGGGGCGACCGTCCGGGCCTTCGGCTTAGGCTTCGCCCCGCCGTCCGGAGATTGGCTCGTCCACAAGGCGAAAGAGGCCGGCAAAGACTTCGACATCCTGCGCGAAGTGGGGCTGATTGGGGAACGGGCGCACCGGGGGGGGTATTACAACCGCTTCCAGGACCGCGTGATGTTCCCCATCCGGGACGCCCGCGGCAAGACCGTCGGGTTCGGCGGGCGTGTTTTGCCGGACAGCCCGTTGGCGGAGCGCGGCCCGAAATATTATAACTCGACTGAAACGCCCCTGTTTTCCAAGAAAGACTTGCTATACGGCTTGGACCTCGCCCGCCACGCCGGGGCGAAAGAGCAATACCTCGCGGTCGTCGAGGGGTACACGGACGTGATGATGGCCCACCAGTACGGCGTCACCAACGTCGTCGCCACGATGGGGACCGCGCTGAACGAATCGCACGTCCGGCAGTTACTGCGATTCGCGCCCAAAGTGGTGCTCGTGTTCGACGCGGACGAGGGCGGCGAAGGCGGCGTGGACCGGGCACTGGAGATTTTCATCGGCTGCGACGTGGACTTGGCCATCGCCACCTTGCCCGACGGGCTGGACCCGTGCGACCTATTGACGGCACAAGGCAAAGAACCGTTTCAAATGGCCTTGAGAACGGCCGTCGATGCCTTAGAATTCAAACTCACACAGGCACTCGCGACCGCCGGCGACAGTTTGGAGAACAAGAAACGGGTGGTGGACTCGGTCCTCAAGTTGATGGCCTACGCCCCCGAATTACCCGGCAATGCCAGCACCGTCAAGCACGAGTTGGTCGTCACCCGGCTCGCCCACCGGCTCGGCCTCCGGCAGGAAACGGTGTGGGCGCGGTTCGGCGAACTGAAGGTCGAAAAGAAGAAGGAAGCGGCCCGCCGGCCGGCCGGCGACCGGGAGGAAAACACAAGCCAAGCCACCGTACGAACGGCGCCGGCTGACCCACTAGAATTACGTTTGTTGGAACTGCTTCTCGCCGACGAAAAACTCGTCGCCGAAGCATACGCTGAAATTCGACCCGAGGATATTACGCATCTTGGGTTACAGAAACTACTCGCAGGACTGTATCGGTTGCTAGAGACGGGTGAGTCTCCTGAAATCGATAGCCTGCGGGCGCTACTTAATCACCCCGCCCTCGCCGCGAAGGCGATGGATCTCCAAGAGGTAGGGCGGGCGGTCGCGAACCGGGTGCTTGCGCTGCGGGACGTGTTTAAATGTTTTCGGGACAGAAAGCATGAGTTGGGCAAGCGTCAATTGCAGGAAAAATTGAACTCTCCCATCTCGGAAGAGGAAGCTTATGCCCTGTTCCGAAAAATTCAGGCGCGCCCCGCGGCGGGGCCTGAAGACCAGACCGGCCGTCAGTCGTCCTGACGCGCCGGCGCTTTTTCTTTGATCGACACCCGGCGACCGGCGAACGGATTTGCCAGCAGACGAGGGTAACGAATGGACTTGAAACTCGACGAGACCCTGAAGTCGCTCATCGACCTCGGCAAGCGCAGCGGGTACCTGACGTGGGATCAGGTCAACGCGCAGATCCCCCCGGAGACGGTCGAGCCTGACCGCCTCGACCAGATCCTGGAACTGCTCGACCAGCACGGCATCAGCATCATCGAGGAGGACCAGGCCGAGGAGCGCCAGGCCCGGACGCCCCCGGCCGACCCGGCCGAGGAAGAGACGCTGCGGGAGGCCGGCGTGGCCTTCGCCGAGGACGGCGACGGCAAGCACACGGACGACCCGGTGCGCATGTACCTGACCCAGATGGGCGAAATCCCCCTGCTGGACCGGGCCAAGGAAATCAGCCTCGCCAAGAAGATCGAAGTCACCCGCCGGTGGTTCCGCCGCAAGGTCTTGGAGTGCGACTTCGCCCTCCGCGCCGTGTACGACATCCTCAAGCGCGTCCACGCCGAGGAACTGCCGTTCGACCGCACCATCAAGATCTCGCAGACCGAGAAGCTTGAGAAGGACATGATCCTCAAGCGGATGCCGCACAACCTGCGGACCGTCGAGCCGCTGATGGACCACAACGCCGCCGACTTCGACCGGCTGATCTGCCCGTCCTCGTCCGACGACGAACGGCTCGAACTCCGCCGCCGCATCAAGCTGCGCCGCAAGAAGGCCGTCACGCTGATCGAAGAGTTGAGCATCCGCACGCAGAAGATTCAGCCCCTGATGAAGAAGATGGGGCAAATCTCCGAGCGGATGACCGAACTCGAAGACCTCATCAACACCCTGCGGTCCAGCCGCAGCGCCAAGGAGCGGGAAGACCGCCAAGGCTTGGAGGCCGAACTCCAAGACCTCATGCGGCTCACCATGGAAGAGCCGGCCGGCCTGCGGAAGCGCGTCCGCATCATGACGGCCCGGTTCAACGAGTACGAGCAGAGCAAGCGGGATCTGTCCGGCGGCAACCTGCGGCTCGTCGTCTCCATCGCCAAGAAGTACCGCAACCGCGGCCTCAGCTTCCTCGACCTGATTCAGGAAGGCAACACCGGCCTCATGCGGGCGGTGGACAAGTACGAGTACCAGCGCGGCTACAAATTCAGCACGTACGCGACGTGGTGGATTCGCCAGGCGATCACCCGCGCCATCGCCGACCAGGCCCGGACGATCCGCATCCCGGTCCACATGATCGAGACGATGAGCAAGCTGCGGAACGTCACCAAGAAACTGGTGCAGACGCTCGGCCGCGAACCCACCGTGGAAGAAATGGCCGCCGCCTCCGAGATTTCGGTGGAAGAGGCCCGCCGCGTCCTGAAGATCAGCCGGCACCCGATCAGCCTCGACCGCCCCGTCGGCGAGGGGGACGACAGCTACTTCGGGGACTTCATCGAGGACGATTCGGTCGCCTCCCCGGTTCACTCGGCCACCAACGAGATGCTGAAGGACAAGATCGACGGCGTCCTGAAGACGCTGACGTACCGCGAGCGCGAGATCATCAAGCTGCGCTACGGCCTCGGCGACGGCTACTCCTACACGCTCGAAGAAGTCGGCCGCATCTTCAAGGTGACGCGCGAGCGCGTCCGCCAGATCGAGGCCAAGGCCGTCCGGAAGTTGCAACACCCGGTCCGGTCCCGGCAACTGGAAGGCTTCCTGGACGGCAGCCAGCCGAAGTAAGACCGTGGCCAAAACCAAGACTTTTTAGCCACGGATCGAACACGGATGAAACACGGATCGGAATTTGAACTGATCCAAAAGACAAAAGACGGATAGAAAACAAGATGAGACACGGAATGCCATCTAAAGGCCGTTCCGTGTCTCATCTTGTTTTCCATCCGTCTTCGTTTTTTGTCTTTGATCGATCCGTGGCTCATCCGTGTTCGATCCGTGGCTAAAATGTTTTGTCTTTCTCCGGAGAGTCTCTTCCATGATTAACGCCCTTCTCCACGAGATTCACCGCCTCCGCAAGCTGATCCGGGACGCCACCGCGGAAGTCGAGAAGGCGCCAAAGGTCCACAAGGCCCACCAGACCAAGGTGGCCGCCCTGCAAAAGGCCGCCGCCGACGCCAAGGACGCATTGAAGAAGCTCAAGGCCCACCAAATGGAGTTGGAGAGCCGGCTCAAGGCGGCCGGGCAGACGCTGCAGAAGCACGAGAAGCAACTCGACGGCTTCACGGATGCCAAGGTGATCGCCGCCAAGGAGGCCGACATCCACAGCACCAAACTCGTGATCGGCAAGGTGGAAGACGAAATCCTGACGACGATCACGGACATCGAGGATCGCGCCGCCAAACTGCCGGAGATCGAGGCGACTGCCGCCAAGGCGGTCGCCGCCTTCGCCGCCTATGAGAAAGAGTCCTCGGAGCGCATCGCCCGGCTCAAGGCCGAAGCCGCCGCCGCGTCGAAGCAACTGGCCGAGCAGGACGCCAAACTCCCGGCCCACGCCAAAGTGCAATACGAACGCTTGGTCAAAACCTACGGGGCCGACGGCTTGGCGGCCGTCGAGAACGGCACGTGCACCCACTGCCGGATCGGCCTGACCCAACAGCAAATGGGCGACTTGTCGAACGAGAACTTCGCCTGCTGCAAGAACTGCGGCCGGGCGCAATCCATGGTGCGGAAGTGACTGACCAATGACCAATGACCAATGACCAATGACCAATGACCACTGACCAATGACC
>JAYUGD010000523.1:0-4932 GCA_043767785.1 Zavarzinella sp.
CGCCACCCAACGCGGCGTCGACTGGCAAATGAAGATCGACGATGCTCGCACGAAACTGAAATCGGTTTACCCGACAATTAAGGTGTGACAGACCACTAGAGACGTACCGCGACGCCAAGGCGCCAGAGTATACGGACACACTGATCGGCGTGATCGGCATGCTGGAAGGCGCAGATCAAGCGGCGGCCCGAGCCGCCTTGGCGGGCCGGTTGGGCCGCATGAACGCAAAGACGTTGATTGATTACTTGCGGCAGAAAGACCCGGAAGTTCGCCGCGCCGCGGCGGTGGCGTTAGGGGCCAAAGACAAAGCCACGCTGCCGGAATTCGCGGCGGCGTTGATCCGGTCACTGGCTGATGAATCGCCGGCCGTGGTGCAAGCGGCCCGAATGTCGTTGAAGGCGTTGTCCGGCCTGGATCATGGCCCGGAGGTCGGAGCGAAAGCCGGCGACCGCCTCAAGGCGTTCACGGCATGGCAGGCGTGGTGGGCGGCCCAAAACAAGTGATGACACTCGCTGGAAACGTAAAACAGCGAATGCCGCGACATCGCGTATAATCTACTCAATGAATC
Organism: Zavarzinella sp.; assembly: GCA_043767785.1. Taxonomy (GTDB): domain Bacteria; phylum Planctomycetota; class Planctomycetia; order Gemmatales; family Gemmataceae; genus Zavarzinella. Next base: position 569 of record JAYUGD010000523.1, read on the forward strand.
ATCCCGCTCGAGGACACAATGAACATGCCAAACCCACTGCCGTCCAACTCGGCCAACGGAGCATCGGCGACCACGCCCACGGGCCATCAGCCCGTGAAGACGGCCGAACCCGAAGTCCCGCTTCTTGGGCCTGAATTCACGGCCAAGTTGCTCGAACACTTTCATCGGGCGAAGCGACTGGCGTTGGCCGACCAAGAGACGCAGGTGACGGCTGCCTCCTGAACTATGGATTGTCGCCGGGCCGAACGGGGCCGGGAAGACGACGTGCGTGCAGCGCGACCCGATCCGGGCGATCCTCCCGCCGGTCCACTTTTTGAACCCGGACAACCGCACGCTCGAAAAATTGCGGACCGACGGATTCGAAGGGTTTCACGACGCCCCGGTCGATGTGTAAACGCAGCGGTTCATTGAATCGGCCGACGAGGTGTACGCCGACTTGGCGAACCGGCTGGCCGGCGGCGAACGTGTGGGCGTTGAAACAGTTCTCAGCTCGCCCAAGTATTGTTCGCTCGTCCGGTGGGCGCGACAACACCGCGGAACAGTTCGGCTGATCTACGTCTGCTTAAGCAGTCCCGACATCGCCCGAGACCGCGTGGCCCGCCGCGTTCGCCTCCGCGGGCACGGCATTCCGGACGACAAGATTGCCGCCCGGTGGCGCCGCTCGCTCCAATTTCTGAGTTGGTTCGCCGGCCAAGCGGACGAGTTTTGGGTCATCGACAATTCGGACACCGATCCCGCTCACGCTCCCACACTTGTCGCTTACGGCAATTACGGGTTCGTTGAGACGTTGTCCGATCTCGCGTTCCCCGAACTCCGCGCCGCGCTGGCTTCGTTGCCCCGCGTCGAATCGGAATAAACCCCTCACGTCCGCAAATCCAGCGTCAACGGCGCTTCCGGGTGTCTCGTCACCTCGGGGATCGCCTTGCGGCCCGGCGTGTGGCCCATCGGCAGGAAGCGGGCGATTCGTCGTCCCTCGGCCTCGTTGGCGTTGACGGGGGAGGTCTCGTGCGAGAGGCCGCCGGGGTGGGAGACGTAATAGGCGCAGCCGCCGACGGCGCGCTTCATCCACGTGTCGTACAGGTCGAAGACCAGCGGGGCGTGGACGCCGATGGTCGGGTGCAGGCAACTCGGCGGCTGCCAGGCCCGGTAGCGGACGCCGGCGACGTATTCGCCGTGCGTGCCCGTCGGGTGCAGCGGGACGGGGCGGCCGTTGACGGTCAGCACGTGTCGGGTGTCGATCAGGCCGGTGAGCTTCACTTGCACGCGCTCGACGGAGGAATCGACGTAGCGGGCCGTGCCCGTGCTGGCGCCTTCTTCGCCCAGCACGTTCCACGGCTCGATGGCCGTGCGCAGTTCGAGGTGGATGTCGCGCTGGGCGATCTCGCCGAGCAGCGGGAAGCGGAACTCCCAGTGCGGGGCGAACCACTCGTCGCGCACGTCGAAGCCAGCTTGGCGGGTCTCTTCCAGCACGTCCGTGAAGTCTTGCCACGCGAAGTGCGGCAACAGGAAGCGGTCGTGCAGGCCAGTGCCCCAGCGCACGAGCTTCGGGGGGTTGTACGGCGTCTTCCAGAACCGAGCCACGAACGCCCGCAGCAGCAGTTGCTGGGCGAGGTTCATCTGGTAGTGCGGCGGCATTTCCAGGCTGCGCAGCTCCAACAGGCCGCGGCGGCCGGACGCGGAGTCGGGTGAGTACATCTTGTCGATGCAGAACTCGGCCCGGTGCGTGTTGCCGGTCACGTCCGTCAGCAGGTTGCGGAAGAGGCGGTCCACGAGCCACGGCTGGACCGGGGCGCCCGGCGGCGGGAGGTGCTTGAAGGCGATCTCCATCTCGTAGACGCTGTCGTGCCGGGCCTCGTCCATGCGCGGGGCCTGACTGGTCGGCCCCATGAACAGGCCGCTGAACATGTACGACAGCGACGGGTGGTTGTGCCAGTAGGCCACGAAACTGCGCAGCAAGTCCGGCCGCCGGATCAGCGGGCTGTCCAACGGCGTGTCCCCGCCGAGGACGACGTGGTTGCCGCCGCCGGTGCCGGTGTGCCGGCCGTCCACCTGGAACTTCTCGGCGCACAACCGCGTCTGGCGGGCTTCTTCGTAGACGGTCTCCGTCTTCGCCACCGACTCGGCCCAACTGTGCGACGGGTGGACGTTCACCTCGATCACGCCGGGGTCGGGCGTCACTTGGAAGCTGTTGAGCCGGGCGTCTTCCGGCGGCGTGTAGCCTTCGAGTTGAATGGGCATGTTCAACTGCGAGGCCGTCAGTTCCAAGTGGAAGACGAGGTCGAGGAAGTCTTCCGCGGTCTTCTGCGGCGGCAGGAACACCTTCAACTTCCCCTCGCGCGGCTCGACGCACAAGGCGGTGCGGACGACGGCCGGGGGGGCGTCGGCCGCCTTCGGCACGTCGCCCGTCCGTTGCACGATCACGGGAACGCGGGCCGTTTCAGGATCAAGCGGGCGGTTCGGAATGTACTCCTCACGCTCCGCGTGAGGACGGAACCCCCCGCCCTCGGGGAAGCGCCCTGCCGGGGGTAGGCGATCCTCACGCGGAGCGTGAGGAGTACGGGGCAACGGCCCGCGCGGCTCGGCCGGGTCGAACTCGGTCGGTTCTTCCTTGATGTCGCCCGGCTCCCACGGCAAAGAGTCCAACGGCAGGCGGAAGCCCATCGGCGAGTCGCCCGGCGTCAGGAGCAGATTTTCCCGCCGCAGGAGCCACTTGGCCGACAGCCACCGCGAACTGTCCTTGGCCCGCCGCAACGGCAGGGCGTAGCCGACGACGGACTTCAACCCCTTGTCGAAGATGGCGGCCAGCCGTTCGCGTTCGAGTTCTTCCTCGATCTTGTTCTTCAGCGGGTCCACGTTCGTCGGCAGCCGGCGCTCCCGCCACATGTAGTACCACGAATCCTCGTACCCCGGGGAAGCGTGCGTGGGATCGACGTTCAGGTTCCTGGCCAGCGCGGTGACGAACTTCTCGGCGTCTTCGGCGGTGACGCGGTAGTCCTTGTCGTCCTTGGCGATCAAGTCCGGGTCGGTCCACACCGGCACGCCGTCTTTTCGCCAGTAACACCCGAGCGCCCAGCGCGGCAACTGCTCGCCGGGGTACCACTTCCCCATGCCGAAGAACAGCACGCCTTGCGGGGCGAAGCGGTCCCGCAGTCGCCGCAGGAGTTCGCCGCCTTGCAGCCGTTTCTTGGCCCCGAGGGCGGTCGTGTTCCACTCCGGGGCGTCGCGCTCGTCGATCGAGACGAACGTCGGCTCGCCCCCCATCGTCAGTCGCACGTCGCCGGCGGCCAGCGCGTCATCGACTTGGTGGCCCGACGCCAGGATGGCGGCCCACTGCTCGTCCGTGTACGGCTTCGTCACCCGCGGCGTCTCATGAATGCGCGTGACGCTCATGGAGAAGTGGAACTTGGTCTCGACCTTGTCGTCCTCCCCCTTCGTGTCGGCGTTGAACGACCCGGTGATGGCGGCGGCGCTGACCGGCTCCGCGGAACACGCCAGCGGGATGTGCCCCTCCCCGGCCGCCAAGCCCGAGGTGGCGTCGAAGCCGACCCAGCCGGCGCCGGGCAGGTACACTTCGGTCCAGGCGTGCAAGTCGGTGAAGTCGGCGGTCGGGCCGCTGGGGCCGTCGAGCGATTTTTCGTCGGCCGTCAGTTGGATGAGGTAGCCGGACACGAACCGGGCCGCGAAGCCGAGGTGCCGCAGCAGTTGCACTTGCAGCCACGCCGAGTCCCGGCACGACCCGCTCCCCTTGGTCAGCGTCTCCTCGGCCGTCTGCACGCCCGGCTCCATGCGGATCACGTACTTGACCAACTTCTGGACGCGCTGGTTGACCGCCACCATGTAGTCGATGGTGCGGAGGTCTTCCTGCCGAGCGTCCGCGATCAGTCGGGCCAGCTTCGGCCCCAACTCCGGCGTCTCCATGTACGGGGCGAGCTCCTTGAGCGTGACCGCGTCGTAGGCGAACGGAGACTTCTCCGCGAAGTCCTCGATGAAGAAGTCGAACGGGTTGATGGCCGCCATCTCGACGACGAGATCGACCTCGACGCGCAGCGTCCTCCCCGGCTTGTGGAAGACGTACCGGGCCAAGTAATTGCCGTACGGGTCTTGCTGCCAATTCTGGAAGTGGTCGGTCGGCGTGACCTTCAACGAGTAACTGCGGATCGGCGTCCGGCCGTGCGGCGCCGGCCGCAGGCGGATGACGTGCGGGAGGAACTCGACCGGCCGGTCATAGGTGTATTCCGTGACGTGATTGAGCGCGACGCGAATGGCCATGGACATCCCCTCCCCAAGTCGGCCGCCGCGCGGACGGGGTTGGGGGAGAGGTCCAACCCGGCCGAGGTCACGGGCCGAAGACAGTCGCTGAGTAT
>JAYUGD010000524.1:0-1665 GCA_043767785.1 Zavarzinella sp.
CCAGACGGTGAACGCGGACGGGTGGTGGTCCCGGCCGGTGACGCCCGCGCGGCCGGCCCGGTTTTCGCCGAGCGGGGTGCGGCCGAACTCGCTGAGCCAGACGACGAGCGTGTCGTCGAGCAGGCCGCGGCGCTTCAGGTCTTTGAGGAGGGCGGCCACGGGCTGGTCGGCCATGAGGCAGTTGTGCGGCAACTCCACTTCGAGGTTGGAGTGGTGGTCCCAACTCGCGTGAAATAACGAGACGAAGCGCACGCCGCGCTCGACCATGCGGCGGGCGAGCAAACAGTTGGTGGCGAACTGGCGGAACTGCCCCTTGCCGCCGCCGCGGTCGGCCTTCAACGCCGGCTCGGGGCGGTCGATGCCGTATTCGTCGAGCGTCTTCTTGCTCTCCTTCGACAAGTCCAACAACTCCGGGGCGGCGGCCTGCATGCGGTGGGCCAGTTCGTAAGCGGCCACTCGGCTGTTGATCTCCGGGTCGCCGAGGGTCGCGTGCCGGATGCCGTTCAGGTCGCGGACGGCCTCGATGGTCTTCGCCTGCATGTCGCCGCTCAGGCCGGCCGGGTTGGACAGGTTCAGCACCGGGTCGCCCTGATTGCGGAACAGCGTCCCCGCGAACGTCGTCGGCAAAAATCCGCTCCCCCAGTTCGACGTGCCGCCGGACGTGCCCCGCCCCGCGGAGAGAACAACGTAGCCCGGCAAGTTCTTCGACTCACTGCCCAGACCGTAGTTGAGCCAACTCCCCATGCTCGGCCGGCCGAACATCGTGCTGCCGGTGTTCATCAGCAGTTGGCCGGGGTGGTGATTGAACGCCTCGGTGTGCATCGACCGCACGAACGTCATGTCGTCCACGCACGTCGCCAAGTGCGGCAACAGTTCGGACAACTCCATCCCGCATTGGCCGTGCTTCTTCCACTTCCGCGGGCAGCCGAGGACGGTGGCCGTCTCCTTTTGCAGGAACGCGAAGCGGACATTCTTCACGAGCGAGTCCGGCAACTTCTGCCCGGCCAGCTCGTTCAACTTCGGCTTGGGGTCGAACAAGTCGAGCTGCGACGGCGCCCCTTCGAGGTAGATGCAAATGCAATTCTTCGCCTTCGGGGCGAAGTGCCCCTTCTTCGGCGCCAACGGGTCATCCCCCGCGGAGAGCCGGCCGTCCTCGGCCAACAACGAGGCCAGCGCAACCAAGCCGACGCCGTTCGCGGACGTGGTGAGGAAGTCGCGGCGGGACTGGAGCAGGCGTTCGGCGAGGGGGTGCATGGCAACTCCATCAAGACCATCAACCAAAAAAATAAAACCCGTTTAGCCGCAATCCCGTTCGTCATTCTATAACCACCGCCTCGGCAACAGTTTTCGTCAGGGGCGGCGGGTGGCGGTGGTGGGGGCGCTTCTTGGCGCCCTTGGACATCTGCCGCTTGACCACCCGGGGGTTGATCCGGTTCCGCCGCGGTTCGAGCGCTTCCCGGGACATCTCCCGCCCCACGTCGCGGAACCCGTGCTCCCGACCGTCGGCCCGCGCCCTCGCGCCCTCCGGCAGCCGGGCGTGCAGGATCCGGAAGCCGCCCGTGTCCGACAAGCGGTCCGGGTCTTGGCCGGCCGGCGCCGCCGCCGAGAATCCGTCCCCCACGTCATGGCCTCGTGGTCGCTTGCGTCTGGAGCAAACGCAAGCGA
>JAYUGD010000525.1:0-1664 GCA_043767785.1 Zavarzinella sp.
CATCTGCGGGCATCTGATTGATCGGCGGATGATTTATTCTCTCTGTTTTGTCTTCTCTGTGCTCTCTGTGTCCTCTGTGGTGAAGTTCTTCTCTTCCGCTCATCTTCACCCGAACAACTCTAACAGTGGCGAGCCGGTGCTGAGGGGTTTTGTCAGCCCCTCCTTGGTGACTTTCGACTCATACGGCACGCCCAGCGCGTGGAAGATGGTGGCGCTGAGGTCTTGCGGGCGGACGGGCTTGTCTTTCACGAAGGCCCCGATCTTGTCGGACTCGCCGTAGACCGCGCCGCCGCGGATGCCGCCGCCGGCGAGGATCGACGTGTAGCACCCCGGCCAGTGCTGACGGCCCGGCGTGGCGCCGCCGTTCTGGTTGATGCGCGGCGTGCGGCCGAACTCGCCGGTGACGACGACCAGTGTGTTCTCCAACATGCCGCGATCACTTAAATCGGTGAGCATGGCCGAGAGGGCGACATCGAGGGCCGGCAGGCAGTAGCCCATGCCGTAGGAGCCGGCGCCGAAGGCGCTGCCCATGCCCATCTCGCCTCCGTGCATGTCCCAGCTCGAACTCGGCGGGCCGCCGCCGGCCTGCCCCGGCGCCGGGCCGACCCACCCGTTGACGGTGACGAACCCGACGCCCGACTCGACCAACCGCCGGGCCAGCAGCAAGTTCTGCCCGAGCGGGTTGCGGCCGTAGCGGTCGCGGACGCGCGGGTCTTCGAGGTCCACGTCGAACGCCTTCCGCGGGCCGGCCGACGTGGCCAGTTCAAAGCCGCGCCGGTGCAGGTCGGGCCAGCTTTGCTTGCCGGTCTTCGACTCCAACCCGTTCAACAACTCGCGGCGGCCGGCCATGCGGTCCGGCGGGTATTGCGGCGTGAATACGTCGGGCGCCTTGAAGCCGGGCATGGCCGGGTGGTTCTCCGCGGAGCCGACGAACAGCGGGGCGTGCGGGGCGCCGAGATTTCCACCCGTGGCCAAATTCGGCGCACAGAAGACCGGGTCGCCGACGCACTTGATGAGCCAGACATACGACGCGACGCTCTTCTCGCTCGGCCGGGCTTTGGACAGGATCGACCCGAGGTACGGGGAGTCGGCCGGGGCCGCGTCCTGGCCGCTCAGGAGGTTGTGCATCGCGTCGAAGTGGTTGCTGATGTTCCCCGTATGCGACATCGAGCGGATCATGGCGAAGCTCTTGGCCATCTTGGCCAAGTTCGGCTGCAACTCGTTGATGCGCATGCCCGGCACCGTCGTCGCCGCCGGCTTGTACGGCCCGCGGATCTCGGCCGGGGCGTCCGGCTTCAAGTCCCACGTGTCGAGGTGACTCGGCCCGCCGCACAGCAAAATAAAGATGCACGACTTCTCCCCGCCCCGCACCTGCGCGCCGGACCCGACCCGCGCCGCCACCATCCCGTGCGTGCCCAAGCCGAGCGCGCCGGCCCCGCCGAGTTGCAGCATTCGCCGGCGTGAAATCGCGTTGAGCGGAGTCGTCATCGGAGTCTTCCGAATGGGAACTTGGCGGGTGGGTAGGAATTGAGGATACACGATGGGGGCGATGAGTGCCATCGAAAAACCCGTTTAGCCGCGACGCGGAGAGCTTGTGCAAAAATCGGCCGGCGGGGGCGACAGGATTCGCGGGCCGCGCTATGGTGGAGACACCGCCATTGTAC
>JAYUGD010000526.1:0-4924 GCA_043767785.1 Zavarzinella sp.
GCTAAAGTCGTAAGCCGTCGAGGTGGTGATGGCGTACTTGGGGTTGAAGACGTACGCGGCCGACGCCGTCAGCACTCGGCTGTGCAGCGGCTCAATGGCCCGGTACGCGAGGCTGAGCCGCGTGCGGTCGTCCCGCGTGTACGTCGCGCCGAGCGCGTAATAATTGGCCCCGAGGTCGAACGGGTCGACCCAACTGTTGAAGAAGACGGCGTTGCGGTCCCCGACGTTCCACACTACGTCCGACTCCAAGAACCCGACCGAGTTCCCGAAGTTGTCCCGGTTCTGCGTGGGGAAAATCGAGCCGGTCAAGTTAACGGTCAGCCAGTCCACTTCGTGTTCCAGCCCGGGGTAGCCGCGCTTGGTCTGGAAGCGCTGGCGCCACCCCGTTTGCAAGACGTGGATGTCGTCCAGGGTGTCCGGCTTCGTATCGACGAGCCGGCGGATGGCGTACATCCGCGGGTCGTAGACCGGCGAGGAGGCCAAGGCGACCCCGTCCGGCCCGATGGTCGGCGCGAAGAACGGGTGGTACGGCGTGATGTTTCGGTACGCGGACTCCGTCGCGTCGTCGTTGAGCCGGTCGAGTTGCGGCAGCAGGGTGTGGCTGAGGGTGGAGGCCGCGTGGTAGTAATTCAGGCTGAACACATTCTTGTGGTACAGCCCCTGCACGTTGAACAGTTCGCTCTCCACGTCCCGGTACAAGTGCGACATGGGCAGGCTGGCGCGGACGCCCAGCCCGCCGTACGCCCGCCCGCGGCCGTTGCTGTTCACGTCGCTGGTGTAGTACGCCAAGTCCGCGACGCCGTACGGGACCACTTTCACCGGCCCGGCGTACAGGGGCATTGACAGTTCGTGCATCCAGTCGAACCGACCCGTGCTGACGGGGAACTCCCGCGGCGGCTGGTTCGTATCGCCCTTCTGCGGGAACTCACTCGCCGGCTGCCGGAACGGGTCCGTCTTGGCGTAGGCGGCGCTCCCCCACGTGCTGTACGTCAGGAAGTCGAACGGCGAGACGCCGAGCAGGTGCCCCTCGACCTTCGGCAGCCAATTCGTCTCGCTGACGCCCCGGCGGATGGCCGGCTCGGTCAACAGCGTGGCGGCGGCGTTGCCGGTCTGGTACTTCAGCCACAGGAACGTCTCTTGGTTCGGCCCCTGGTTGTAGTCGAAGTTGTAGTACTGCTCGTAGAAGTTCCGGTCGCTCAGGTACGCGACTTGGCTCTGCCACGTGAGGTCGTCGAACTCCTGCTGGTGCCGCCACAGGAGGCGCCCGCGCAGGGCCGTCGGCTGGAATTCTTCCGTGCGCGCCCCCGCGATCTTGTCCTTGCCCGCGTCGGAAATCACGTAGGCCTTCACCAACGTCTGGAACGGCGCGTCCATCCCGAGGAATGTGGGCGAGGTGAGCGAATAGTTGGTCCCCACCGCCGGCCCGCGCAGGCTCAGGTAGTCGGTCAGCAAGTCCCACGTCTCGCCTTGTATCTTGGTGATGCCGGCCAACTCGCGCATGTCCCACGTTAAAAACGCCTGAAACCCGAACTGGTTGTCCTTCCGGAACGTGACCCCCTTGAACGGGCCGAACGGGTCGTTGACGTCGGCCTTGACGTGGGACTTGTAGAAGACCGGGACGCCCTCGACGCGCGTGGTCACGTCGTCGGCCTCGAAGACCGTCGGGTCTTCCTCGACGATTTCGCCCGTCTCACGGTCCCGGAACGGGGCGCCGAAAATCGTCCGGCGCTCCGCGCGGGGCATCTTGTAAATGTGGGCCGTCGCCATGCTGACGATCAGCCCGGGGTAGGACGGGTGCCGGCTGGAGTGCAGTTGCGCCATCACGGCCTGGAACTCGCCGGCGCCGAGCTGATTGATCGTCTCCCCGAGGACGTGCGCCTTGTTCGCCTTGCCCTCTTGCAGGAATTCAAGGTCCGCGTGAGTGGCGACCGCCCGGTGCTTCTCCACGTCGTAGTACACGCGCTCGGCCCGTAGGGTCTTCGACTTGACGACCGGCCCCCCGGGGACCAGCGCGTCGGCGTCCCCGCCGTAGCGCAGCACCACGTTGCCCGACATGTAGAACTCCAGCCCCTCGGAGTCGCTCCCCTCGGCCGACTTCATGGCGTCGACGGCGGACTTCGAGTCGCCCCCCTTGCGCCAAATGACGAGTTGGTCCGCCTCCACTTCCAGCGAGCGGATGCTGCCCGTCGAGAACTTGGCCAGCATCTTCACCCCGCCGGTGACGACGGTGACGCGCTCGGTCCCGATCAGGGTCATCCGGATCTCATACGGCTGCGTGGACCGCGGCGCGATCCACATCGTCCGCTCCTCCGTGAGGGGGATCGGGATGACCGTGGTCCCCTTGAGCAGCGGCGGGTCGAGGGCCGGCGGCGGCGGGAGCGCGCCCTTCGGCCCGCCGGGCGGCGGGGCGAACTGCGTCGGCAGAATGAGGTCGTTGGCGGGCGCCGGTTCCGGCGTACCGCGTGCCACAAGGGCTTCCTTGAACAAGTCGCTGTTCGCCATGGATCGCGGCGTGACGACGCCCGAGAGGCGGCCGACGAGCGGGGTGGTGAATTCCGTGAACAACGCCTTGTGCGTCGTGACCGTCCCGGACGGCCTCTTGACTTCCACGGGACTGGACGCCCCGCCCTTCGCGTAGACGGTCAGCCGAACCGGCGGGTTGTTCGCTTTCACCGCTTCAGAAACTTGCCACACGATCGCTTGGTCGGCCTTGATCGTCGTGCCGTCCTGCTCCAACACGAGGCCGCGAATCAAGAACACTTTTTCGGAGCCGTTTTGCCACGTAAATGCTTCCGAGCCGTGGATCGAACACGGCGACTTCGGTTCGGCGGAGAACGTCAAGCGGTCTACGTCGGCCGCCGCCACGTCCCCCGGCGACAGCAGCCCACAGGCGACTGCCATCAGCGTTGGCCAGAGGTACGAAAGACGGCCGCCCACGGATGCTCCCGGATGACGCCGCGGCCCCGAGGCCGGTGGGCGGAATCTTCACGTTGCGTCGCGGGGAAATAGCGGCGGGCGGGGAATCCGTCAAGCCGGAACGGCCGGGCATTCGGCCGCCGCGGCGGGGAGATGGGGAAGGGTGGGAGGCCGGGCGGCTACGTGTACCGCTGGCTGGTGAACTTGGCGTCAAAGAAGACCGGCAATTGACGGTCGATCTGCAACAGGCCGGGCCGCGTCAGTTCCACGGCGCCGGCGGTCGTCGTCAGCCAGCCGTCGGCTTCCAGCTTCTCGAACTGCGGCTGGAACTCCTTCAGGATGTTGACGGCGAACTTCTCGTGGAAGTAGTTCAAGTCCAGCCGGCCCGTCTTGATTTGGAGGACCATCTCGCGGATCAACTGCTCCCGCGGCGTGATCGGCAGCGCCCGGCCGAGCGGCAACTCGTTGCGGTCGATCATCGCGATGTACTGCTCCCACGTGTCCACGTTTTGCAGGTGGACGCCGTTGACCTGCCCGAACGAGGCGACGCCGGTGCCGAACATGTCGGCCCCGTGCCAGAGGGAGTCCCGGTAGACGAATTTCGTCTTCTCCGTGTTTTTCACCACGGTGTACGCGCTGGAGATCGAATACCCCGCCTTCACGAACTCCGTGAAGGCGTAATCGACCCACGCCCGCTTGGACGGCCAGTCGGCGATGGCCATCGTCGGCTCGTCGCTGCCGAGGATTTTCAGTTCCTTGGAAAAGACCGTGTTGTACGGCAGTTCCATCTGGTACACGGTGACGCTGTCCGGCCCCATTTTGATCGTCTTCTCGACGCACACCCGCCAGTTGTCCCAGTCCTCCCCGACCATGCCGGCGATCAAATCGATGTTGATTTGCGGGAAGCCGAGGTCGCGCGCCCAGCCGAACGCCCGGTAAATCTCGTCTTCCAAGTGCGCCCGGCCGTTGTACTGCAAAATCTCCGGCTTGAAGTTCTCGACTCCCAGACTGAGGCGGGAGACGCCCATCTCGCGGAGGGTTTGCAATTTGTGCTGCTGCAACGTCCCCGGCTCGCATTCGAACGTGACTTCCGCGGCTTCGTCCCACGGCATGATCTCGCGCAGGCGCGTCATCAGGCCGCGGAGTTGAGTGGCGCTCAGGTAACTGGGCGTGCCGCCGCCGAAGTAGACGTAATGCAACGGCCGCCCGCCGACGACTGGCAGGGCCGCGACCATTTGGATTTCCTTCACCAAGGCGTCGAGGTAAACTTCGATGTCTTTGGCGTTCTTGTCCGTGTACACGCGGAAGTAGCAGAACTTGCACCGCTTGCGGCAGAACGGGATGTGCAGGTACAGCCCGAGCGGCGTCTCTGGGACCGGCGCGCGATTCAGGGCCTCGTGGGCCTCCGGCAGGTGAGTCGGCTTCCAGAACGAAAAAGGGGGGTAGTTGGCAATGAAGTAGTTGCCCAAGCCGGTCTTTTCCTGGTCCACGGCGGGTGCGACGGCCATTTATTCTTCCCCCACGGCAATAATCGAATACAGCAAAAATCATTTCACGCAAAGTTCGCAAAGAGGCAAAGCTCGCAATGAAGAAATGATCACTTTTCATACACGGGTTGCCGGGCGTCCGTGAACGGTGTCTTGTCTTCTTTGCGAGCTTTGCCTCTTCGCGAGCTTTGCGTGAAACTCTTTTCTTCAACGCTCATTATACGGCCGATCAGCCATCCTTCTTTCAGACGCCGTGCCAAATGAGACATTCGCGGTATAATGGCTTTTTGACGCCACTGATTCGCACCGTCGGGGTACCGGATGTCCGAGCGCTACATTTTTCAGATCGAAAAACTCACCAAGATGTACGACCGCAAAGAAGTGCTGTCGGACATCTGGCTTTCGTTCTACCCCGGGGCGAAAATCGGCGTGATCGGGTCCAATGGGGCGGGGAAGAGCACCCTCCTCAAAATCATGGCCCTGCAAGACAAGGACTACATGGGCACGGCCCGGTCCGAGGC
>JAYUGD010000527.1:0-4923 GCA_043767785.1 Zavarzinella sp.
CGGCCCGCGCTCCACTCCGAAGCGCCGCGGCTAAACTAAAATTCGTGATCGACCTCCTCAACCTCTCGAAGTCCTTCGGCCCTTCAACGGCCCTCGCCCCGACGACGCTTGCCGTCGCGGCCGGGGAAATTTTCGTGCTGCTCGGGCCGAGCGGGTCGGGGAAGTCCACGCTGTTGCGCCTCGTCGCCGGGTTGGAGTCGCCGAGCGGCGGGCGAATCCGGATCAACAATCAGGACGTGACGGACTGGCCGCCACACCAGCGCAACGTCGCCCTCGTGTCGCAGAGGCCGGCGTTGGCGCCGACGCTCACCGTGGCAGAAAACCTCGCGCAGGGGCTGCGCTTCTCGCAGAGTCGGCTGGCTCGGCGCGCGCGATTGCCAGAGACAGAAATCGCCGAACGGGTGCGGGAGGCGGCCGATTTTTTGGAGCTGACGCCGTTGCTGAAACGGCCGGCGGGCGACCTGTCCGGCGGGGAGCAACAGCGGGCCGCGCTCGGGCGGGCGGCCGTGCGGCGGGCGCCGATTTGGCTTCTCGACGAGCCGTTCGGGTCGCTGGACACGGCCCTGGCCGAAAAATTATCTCGCGGGCTACTCTTGCTGAGACGGCAGTTCGGTCTCACAATGATCTTTGTTACCCACAACCCGAACGAGGTGATGTCGCTGGCCGACCGCGTCGGGGTGCTCGGTGGGGGTCACCTGTTGCAGGCGGAAACGCCGGCGGAGGTGCATGATCGACCGGGCCACCGCGCGGTCGCTTTCCATTTTGGCCGGCCAACCATCAACCTCATTGACGGGTCCGTAAGCAGCGGGATCTTCTCGACCGTGTCGGGAGGCGTCCGGCTGCCAACCCCCCTCCCGGCGGGGAATCTGTCTTTGGGCCTGCGCCCGGAAGACCTGTTCCTCGGGCCGGAAGTCGGGCGACTTTCCCTCGGGGCGTTCACGCTCCGGGAAAAGCGCCGGTGGGGGGCGGGGTGGCTGTCCGTCGTCATCCACGGGGACGATTCCCTGCGGGTGTTGACGGCCACTGAGCCGCCCGCCGTGGGCGACGCCGTGACCGTGTGGACGGCGCCCGACAAGGCCCACTGGTTCGCCGCCGACACCGGCCGGCGCCTGAATTTACCGTAACCGACTGACCGCCCGAGAGTACGACACCGATGGCCAAAGCAACCGCGAAGAAGACGAAGAAGGACCTCAGCGCCGAGAAGGAGGCCGCCCGCGCGGCCCAACGGCAGGCGGTCCTGACGCTCGTGGACACGATGCACCGGGACAAGGGCATCCCGAAGGACGTCATCTTTAGCGGCATCGAGTCCGCCATCCAACTCGCCATCGAGCGGGCGTCCATCGAGGCGGACGAGGACGAGAACGAGATCGACGTGCTGGTCCACATCGACCGGGCGACCGGCGACATCGTGGCCCAGAAGAACGACCAGGCCATCGAGCCGGAAGTCCTGGGCCGCATCGCCGCCCAGGCCGCCCGGCAGGTGATGACGCAGCGCATCCGCGAGGCCGAGTCTGACGGCGTGTACACCGAGTTCCAGGCCCGTCGCGGCGAACTGGTGCAGGCCACCGTGCAGCGCGTGGACAACGGCACGTCCATCGTCACACTGTCCAAGGACGGCAAGAACTCGGCCAACACGGTGGAAGCCATCCTGCCGCGCAGCGAGCAGATCCCCGGCGAGTCGCACCAGGTGAACGACCGCATCAAGGCCGTCGTGATGGACGTGCGCCGGCAGGGGCACCGCGTCAAGATCGTGCTGTCCCGCTGCCACCCGGACTTCGTGCGGGCCTTGTTCGAGCAAGAAATCCCGGAAATTCAGGACCGCACCATCGAGATCAAGACCGTCTCCCGCGAGGCCGGCTACCGCTCCAAGGTCGCCGTCTCGTCCATCGACATGAAGGTGGACTGCGTCGGGGCGTGCGTCGGCGTCCGCGGCAGCCGCATCAAGAACGTGATCGACGAGATCAACGGCGAGCGCATCGACATCGTCCGCTGGAACGACTCGATGCAGGTGATGATCCCCAACGCCCTGCAGCCGGCCGAGATCAGCGAAGTGCAACTGTACTCCCGGCTCGGCCGGGCCATCGTGCTGGTGGCCGAAGACCAACTGTCCCTCGCCATCGGCCGCCGCGGCCAGAACGTCCGGCTGGCGAGCAAGCTGGTCGGGTGGGACATCGACATCATGACGGTGGACGAGTTGGCCCGCGACCTCGAAAAGGCCGAGCGGTGGTTCAACGCCGTCCCGGGCATGGCCCCGGAAATGATTGAACTACTGATCACCGAAGGGTTCTTCACCTACACGGACCTGACGTTTTTGGAGCCGGAGCAACTCGCCGAAATGGTCGGCGTGACCCCGGAGGACGCGGACGACATGATCATCTTCGCCGAGGAGATGGCCGAGAAGATCGAGCGGGAAGGCGAGCCGGAATACGAGGCCGAGCAGGCGGCGCTGGCCGAGGCCGAAGCCCAACGGGCCGCGGAAGAAGCGGCGGCCGCCGGGGACGGCGAAGCGGCCTCCGACGGCGAGGCGGCCGACGCCGAGACTTCGGCCCCGGCCGAAAAAACCGGGACACCCGCCGGGAGTTTCGATAGCCTGTTCCAAGCGGAACCCAACCCGGCCGAACAACCGGCCGTGTCGGCGGAAGCCGCCGCCGAGGCTCCGGCCGAACAACCGGCCGAGCCGACCGCGACGGAAGAGACTACTCCGCGTGAGTAGAATGGCAGAGTGACGGCGGGTTCGCGTGGTTGGGTTTGTCGCCCAGCCTCGAACCCCCACCCGCCGCCGAGTGTCCGTGGGAAAACCCCACAACACTTGGCGACTTACGGCCCAGTGCCCAATTTCCCCAACCGGCCTTGAGGATTTGACCGACAAAACGACACGCCTGAATGATTCAGCCCGCATCACCCGGACCGCCGGGATTTTTTTAACGTGTTGCCCCGGCCCCGGTGGGTCGGGCGGGAAAGATTGGTTTCCCGCGTCGGTTAGGCCGGTTACAATACTGGGGGAACAACTCCCCCGTTAGATTAACTGAATTTCTCAACCTTCAGTCGGGGCGTGGGGAACGTCCCGGAGGATTCCCGCTTGGCTCAGGTTACCACTCCGAAGAAAGTCCGCGTTTTTGAACTGGCGAAGACCCTGAACGTCGAGTCCAAGGCCGTGATTGATCACTGCCGGGACTTGGGGTACGATGTCAAGAACCAGCTCAGCAGCTTGGAGGCGGACCAGGCGGACGCCGTCAAGTCACGCATCTCCAAAGGGGGCCGGCCGGCCAGCGCGCCGCCGCCACGCCCGACCGCCCAAGCCATTCCCACGGCGAAGATCGAGAAGAAGATCGTCGCCCTCCCCGCCCCGAAAAAGGTCGAGGCCCCGGCCCCCGAGCCGGAGTACGCCCCCGAGGAGTACGCCCCCGCCGAGCCGCAAGCGGAATTCGTCCCCCCGGCCGAGGAGTACGCCCCGGAGCAAGAACAGCCGGAAGCCGAGCCGGAAAAGCCGGCCCCGCGCGTCGTCACGCCCGACATGGGTGGCAACAAAGTCCGCACGTTGCCGAAGCCGAAGTTCGTCGCCCCCGTGGCGGAACAGGAGCCGGCGCCGGAACAAGAGCCGGCCGCCGCCGAAGAAGTCGCCCCGGAACCCGTGGTCGAACCGGCGCCGGAAATCGTGACGGCCGAGGCCGCCCCGGAACCGGCCGCCGAACCCGCCGCCGTCCCGGCCGCCGAAGCGCCGGCTCAAGCCGCCCCGCCGCCGGCCTTCAAGCCGAAGGTGGACTTTGCCCGGCCGCAGACGTTGAGCGGCCCGCGCAGCACGGCCCAAGTGCGCCCGCCGCAAATCCGCCCGCCGGCCCCGCAACCGCAAGTTCGCCCGCCGGCCCCGAGTCACGGCCCGGCGGCGCAACGCCCCGCGCACGCCACGCCGGCGCCGGGTACGGCCCGCCCGCCGCTTCCCGCGCCCGGCGCACATGTGCCGCCGCGGACCGGCGCCCCGCTGCCGCCGCGAGTGTTCACCCCGAATCCGATCACGCGGCCGCCGCAACTCGGCGGCCCGCCGCGGCCCGGCGGCACGGGCAACGTCGGCCCCGCCGGCCCGCGCCCGGCCGCCGGAATCCCCGAGCGCAACCGCCGCGGCCCGGAACAGCGCACCGGCATCGGCGCCCGCCCGCCCGGCCAGTCCACGCTTCGCCCCGGCCAGTCCGGGCCGTCCACCTTGCGCTTGCCCGGCGCCGGCGGCCCGCTGCGGCCCGGCCAACAGCCGCCGGCCCCCGTCGGGCCGCGCAAGTTCACCCCGGAGGAGTTGGAAAAGCTCCGGTCCGGCAAGACCGTCGCCGAGATCAAGCGCGAGGCCGAGCAACTGCACGTCCCCAAGCCGGGCGTCTTCACGCCGGGCGAAGAAGAGGACGAGGAAAAGAAGAAGGCCGGCCCCGGCGGCGCCAAGCCCGGCGCGCCCGGCGCCGGCAAGGACCAGCGGGCCAAGGAACGCCAGATCCGCACCGAGCAGCGGAAGGTGAAGACCAAGGACATCGTCATCGGCCAGGACGGCCAGGTGGACATCCAGAACGACACGTTCGGGTCCAAGCACGGCCGCCGCGCCGCCCTGCTGAAAAAGCAGAAGATGCGCCAGCTCAAGGGCACCCTCGAGCGCAAGGGCAAGGTGCCGATCACGCTGCCGATCACCGTCCGCTCGCTGTGTGAAGCGATCGGGATGAAGTCCGTCGAGCTGCTATTCAAGCTCAAGGATCTGACCGGCACGCTGTCCACGATCAACAGCACCGTGGACGTGGAGACGGCCGAGCTGATCGCCGGGGACAAGGGCGTCGAACTCGACATCCAGAAGCCCAAAAGCGTCGAAGACGACCTGTTCTCGGAGCACAAGGAGGCCGCCGGGGACGAGAGCAAGCTGGAGCCGCGGGCGCCGGTGGTCACCATCATGGG
>JAYUGD010000528.1:0-4921 GCA_043767785.1 Zavarzinella sp.
CCCCGGCCCCGGCTCCGGCCCCCGCGCCGGCTCCGGCCCCCGCGCCGGCTCCGGCGCCGATTGCGGCTCCCAAGCCGGCCCCCCCGCCGAGCGTCGCGCCGCCGAGTCGGCCGGCCCCGGCCCCGCCGAAGCCGGTCAAGGCTAAGAAGTGACCAAAAAGGCCCGGCGGAAACGCCGGGCCTTTTTATGCGCGACAGGACGAGTGGTCCCACCCGCCGTCAGGCGGTCTTGTTGGAGTTCCGCTTTTAAGCGGTCTTGGAACGTTCACTTACAAGGCGCGTGAGGACCGGAGTCTTCGACGGTCCGACCCGGTGGGCGAACGGGCGTCACGAGACGAGCCGCGGGGTTCATCCCCGCGGGAGTACGGTACTCCAAGGAGGCGAACCCTCGAAGACTCGGTTCGCCGGCCGCCACTGTGTGACAGGTCCAAGACCGCCTCAAGGCGGGACTCCAACGGAACCGCCTGACGGCGGTTGGGGACCGGGCGGCAGCCCCAGAATAAATGGTCACGTCCGGGCGCCCGGCCCGTTTCCGGGATTCGCGGGTAACGCCCGGGCGAAACCGCTAGAATTGCCGACACTCGACCTCTCTAGTGCCGTCCGAAGGAGTGAGGGCCATGCCCTTGCCGCGTTGTTGGCTGTCCGGCGTCCTGCTCGTCGCCGCTTGCGGCGGCTGCAAGCGGGACGACGCCCGCGTGACGGAGCAGACGGCCGACACCGTCGCGACGGCTCCGGTGAAAATCGCCGAGCCAGTCGTCGGCCCGAACCACAAGACGCTAGACCTGCGCGCGGTGGGCGTCTGGGCAAAGATCGAGGTGCCCGACAATACCACGCTGTCCAGTGACCGGCGCGACGACTGTCTGATTCAGTGCGGGCCGACGTTCGCCATCTCCGTCAAGCGCCTCGACGAAACGCCCGAGGCCGCCAAAGAACGCCTGACCAAAGAGAACTGGACGTTCGCCGAGCAGACCGACGCCGGGTTCATCGCGGAGACGGACGCGCCTGCCCGTGTGGTCTGGCGGATGTTTAACCCCTACTCCGCGGGCTACGTGGTCTCTGTCGTGCCGTCGCCGGACCTGACGGCCGAGCAACGGGCGCGCGTGGCGGAGTCCGTCAAGACGTTCCGGCCCGTCGCCGTCACCGTGGAAGAGATGACGCGGTCGCAGCAGGCGGCCGCGGACCTGCGGCAAGCCGGCGTGGCCATCACCGCGCGGTCCGGGGGCTTGGAGGTCGAATTCCCGTGGCGAGTCGGCACGGAGAAGTTGCTCCCTCGCGTGACGGAATTGGTCCGCGTGGCCTCCCTGCACATCGCCGGGCCGGCGACGCTCAACGCCGCGCAGTTGAAGCAGGCGGCCGGTTGTCCGGGGCTGCGCTCGCTCACTTTGGCCGAAGTCACGGTCGCCGACGCCGACTGGGGCGGCTTGGACGGGAACGTCACGCTGCAAGAAATCCGCGTCGGGAATCCGTCGCACCGCCCGCAGGCCGCCCCCGCCGTCGCCAAAGCGCTGCTCGCCCGGTTCGGGCGACTGCCCGCCGTCCGGGCGATTTATCTGCGCCGCTACGCCGTCGATCCGTCGGTGTTGCAGGCGGCCAATCAACTCGGGAAGTCCCGCCTGACCGCCGTCGGTTTTCAGGAAGCCGGCTTGACGAATCAGGACGTGAAAGTCCTCGCGGAATTCACCGGGTGGAAGGGCATCTCCCTGTCCGACAACCCAATCACCGGCGACGGCCTGAGCAACCTCCGCGACGTAAAGAAGCTGGAATCGCTCGACGTGTCGGGCTGCAAGATCAACGACCGCTCCTTCACGGCGCTGAGTGACCTCCCGATTCGCCGACTCGACCTCTCCCGCACCGACCTGACGGACGCCGGGGTGAAAACCATCGCCGCCACGTTCACCAAGCTCGAAGCGTTGGACTTGGCGGCGACGGCCGCGACGGAGGCCTGTCTCCCGGCCGTGGCGACCCTCGGCGACTTGCGAGACTTGTCGCTGGCCCACCTCGCCCTGAACGCCCCGACCCTCGACGCGCTGGCGGCCTGCAAGAATCTGCGCTCCCTGAGCGTCGCGGACACGCCGCAACACGTCGCGGACTTGTCGCAGCTGGTCGGACAACTGAACGCCCTGGAATTCCTTGACCTGCGGGCCACCGCCTTGGACGCGGGCGGCGCCGAGAAAATCGCCAAGGCCCGCCCGGAGTGCCAAGTCGCCCTCGCCGGCACGCCCGCGGCCGACGGCCAGCGGCCCGATTTTCAGCCGCCGGACCCGACACCCGTGAGTGTCCCCGTGCCCGTCGAGAAGTTGCCGGCCGCCGACGCCGTCGCCATGCTAAAACGGTTCGACGGCAAGGCGGTTCGCGACGAGGAGAAGCCGGACAAGCCCATCGTGGAAGTCACACTCTCGTCCGCGGAGTTGGCGAACGAGGACTTGGCCCACCTGCGGGACTTGAAGTCGCTCGAAAAACTCCGTCTCGGCGGGTGCGTCAAGATCACCGAGGCCGGGCTGGCGTACCTGAAAGACGCCCCGGCCCTCACTCACCTGTCCCTGTCCCGCACGGCCGTCACCGCCAACGGGGCCGGCGTGGTGGGGCAGTTCAAACACCTCAAGTTGCTGGAATTGCCCGACATCGCCATGACGCCGAAGCACCTCGCCCTGATGAACGGGCTGGCGGATCTCGAATCACTGCACGGCCTCGCGGCCCCGGATTACCAGGAGGCGCTCGTCGAGTTCTTGTCGCAGCGGCGGAAACTTCGGCAGATCAATTGGGGGGCCGTCGAATGGAACAGCCGCCGGCTCCGCAAGATGGCGCCGCTGACCGCCCTCGAAACGGCCGAGGTCCGCGGCCCGTGGGTGAGCGATTGGGGCGTCGAGACGCTTGCCAAATTCCCGAACCTGCACGAACTCACGATCAACGACGACCTGATCTCCGACGCCGGCCTGAAGCCTTTGGAGAAGTTGGCCGGCCTGAAAAAACTCCATGTTCAAGGCCGGCGCTTCGCGGAGGGCGTCCTGTTGCCGTTCCGCAATCACGAGGGCTTGGAAAATCTGCGACTCGCGTGCCCCGGCTTCTCGGACCGCGGGGCCGTCACGCTGCGTTCGTTCGCCAAGCTCATCGAACTTGACCTTCACGCCAACAACGTCGGGGACGGGACCGTCCAGTACGTCGGCGAACTGAAAGACTTGGAGTGGATCGACCTCAGCGACACGAACGTGACCGACGCCGGGCTGAAGGCCTTTAAGGGCATGGAAGAACTTCGCCGACTGACCCTGAGCCGGACGGCCGTGACCGGCGAGGGCTTCACGGGCGGCGGCACCCTGACCCGCCTCAGCCGCGTGGAGTTGGACCACACGCGCGTGACCAAGAAGGGGCTGGAGGCGTTCGCCAAGGCGACTTCAGTCGAAGAACTGGACTTGGCGAGCACGCCCGTGGCCGACGAGGCCGTCGCCGTACTGAAGGCCCTCCCCGCCTTGCGGAAAATCCGGTTGGACGGCAACGCCGCGCTGACTGACAAAGTCGCGGACGCGCTCGTGACGTTCCCGCAACTCGCGGAAATCTCCGTCGTCGGCACAAAGCTGACGGCCAAGGGCTTGGCCATCCTCCGCAAAAAAGACGGGCTGACCGTGACGACCGAGTAACGCTTCAGAGAGTCGAATCGGTTCCCACCATGCGTTCGTCTGCCCGCCGTCTGATTCCCCTCTTCGTGATGCTGGCGGCCGCCGTGGCCGTGCTGGGCTGGCGCCTGGCCGGGGCGCCGGATGACCGGCCCGTCTTCCCGCCGGACGACTTCGTGGAATACTGGGCGGCCGGCCGGCTGAACGCCCACGGCGAGAACCCGTATGACCCCGAGTTGCTGCTGCCGATGGAGCGCCACGCCGGGCGCGATACGGACGATGCGGTGATGATGTGGAACCCGCCGTGGACCCTGCCGTTGGTGATGCCGTTCGGCGTGCTGCCGCCGAAGGTCGCGCATTTGTCGTGGGTGGTAATGGGGTTCGCCCTCATCCTCTTGGCCGCGGACCGCACTTGGGTGTTGGCCGGCGGCCCGGTGTCCGCCCGCTGGGCGTCGTGGCTGGTCGCGCTGACGTATCTCCCCTCCATGTTCGTCCTCCAATCCGGGCAGATCGGCACGGTGTTATTGCTCGGCGTCGCCGGCCTCCTGCACGGGTTCGCGGGCCGGTCGGCGTGGGCCGTCGGCGGGGGGGCGTTCCTGCTCGCCGTCAAGCCGCACTTGGTCTATCTTCTCTGGCCGGCCCTCGGCGTGTGGCTGCTGGCTGACCGCTCCCGCTTCGCGTGGCTCTCGGCCGCGTGGTTCGTCGGACTGCTCATCGGGGCCATGTTGGTCGCGGCGGCCGTCAATCCGTCCGTGTTGGGCCAATATCTCGAAGCCATGCGGGACCGGCCGCCGGAGCATTTCCGCTCCCCCACGATCGGGTCGTGGCTGCGGGAGGGCTTCGGACTGGGCGCGTTCTGGCTGCAATTCGTCCCGATGGCGTGCGGGGCCGCATGGCTGATGTGGTGGGCGATCACGAAGCGCGGGGCCGGCATCGCCTCGGGCACGGGTCTGTTGACGCTGTTGCTCGTCTCGTTCGTCACCGCCCCATATGGGGCGTGGCCGTTCGATCTCGTGATGCTGTTGCCGGCCGTGGTGACGCTCGCCGTTTCGATCCCTCGACTGTCGCCGGCGCGCCAATGGGTGTTGATCGCCGGCTACGCGGCGTGGACCGTTGTGGCCGTCGTGCTGAACCGGCTAAGTTACACGTCCGAGTATTTCTTCTGGATGGCCCCCGGCCTGTTGGCCCTCTGGCTCGTCGGTGGGAAAAGGGGGGAAGCCAATGGCGGGTCTTGACCCCCCCCACCCCCCCCTTGACAGGGGGGGAGGAAATCCGGCCGCTCGCTGGCGGGGAAAGCCGGCCCCTCGCGGTGGC
>JAYUGD010000529.1:0-1662 GCA_043767785.1 Zavarzinella sp.
ACGTGTTCCAACGCTGTCCGGTAAATGGAAGCGGGCAAGTGGCCGAGGGCCTTGCAGCCCTCGTCGATCATGGCCTCGGCTTGGAGTTGGACCGACTCCACGGCGCCAGACGCGATCACGGCTTCCAGCACGTCCGCGTCGTGGGCGTGCGTGGCGAGGCGAGACTTCACCCGCCGTTCGTCGGCCTCGCTCAGCGAGTTCAGGTAGCGGATGACGGGTAGGGTCATTTTCCGCTGGGCCAAATCGGTGCCGAGGGTTTTGCCCACGGTAGTTTCGTCCCCCCGCAGGTCCAGCACGTCGTCGGCAACTTGGAAGGCCATGCCGAGATGGCGGCCGTAGTCGGCCATGTGCCGCTCGACGGCGGCCGACGCCCCGGCGTAGCGGGCGCCGAGGCGGGTGGCGCACTCGGTCAGCACGCCGGTCTTGCCCTCGATGATCTCGAAGTAGTCGGCTTCGCTCAGGTCCAACCGCCCGGCCGTCGTGATTTGTTGCAATTCGCCGGCGCACACGCGGTTCGTCGTCTCGCCGATGATCTCGCAGGCGGCGGCATCGACGCTGGCGCACAGGCGAAAGGAGGCCGAAAAGAGCATGTCGCCGAGCAGGATGCTGGCGTGGTTGCCCCAGGTCGCGTTGACGGTGGAGCCGTGCCGGCGGGTGTCGGCGGCGTCCAACACGTCGTCGTGGACCAAGGTGGCGGTGTGGATCATCTCGACCACGGCCCCGAGGACGTGGTGGTTCCGCGTCACGCCGCCGGCCGCGTGCCCGGCGAGGAGGACCAGCATGGGCCGGAGGCGTTTGCCGCGGTAATGATCGAGGCGTTGGATGACCGGCCCGAACTTGGCCCGGAATGGCTCCAGCGTCTTCTGGTAAACCCGCTCGACCTCTTCCATGTCGCGGGCAACGAGGCTCATCGGCAGGGATTCACGGCGGGCTTGCGGCGGCGCGATCAGTATGGTCTTGTTCGACATGTCCGTCTCCTTAGGTCGTCTCTCGGACGAACTCCCCCGACGTGCCGCCCGCCTTCCGCTCCAGCCGGACCGCCTCAATGGTCATCTCGCGGTCGGCGGCCTTCACCATGTCGTACACGGTCAGGGCGGCGACGCTCACGGCCGTCAGGGCTTCCATCTCCACCCCGGTCTTGCCGGTCACGCGCACCTCGGCGGTGATGCGGATGGCGTCCGGCCCGTCGGGGGCCAGATCGACCGTCACGCCGCTGATCGGCAGCGGGTGGCACAGGGGGATCAACTGGCTCGTCTGCTTCGCCCCCATGATCCCGGCCAAGCGGGCGACTTCCAGCACGTCCCCCTTGGCCACGCGGCGGTCGAGGATCAGCTTCAACGTCTCGGGCTTCATGCGGACCAACCCGGAGGCGACCGCCACGCGGGCCGTGTCGGCTTTGCCGGTGACATCGACCATCCGGCTGGCCCCGTGTTCGTCGAAGTGGCTTAACTCGGCCATGACGGTCTCCGGCTGTTTCAGGAACCGAATTCAAAAGGGAAGCACAACCGTACTGTTTTCCCGCCGCCGGGAAAAATAAACGCCGGCCTATCGGGGGATAGGTCGGCGTGATGGGGCTTGTTAGCCGCGACGCGGAGGCTTTGCGGAGCGGAGCGCGTCCCGCGACTATTGCCGAAATGCGTCGGCCGCTGTTACGGGCGACGG
>JAYUGD010000530.1:0-1658 GCA_043767785.1 Zavarzinella sp.
CTTGGGCATCGGCACGTTCGCCTTCATGAGCCTGACGCTGTACCGCACTGTTCACCGCATGCACCACGCCCGCCTCGGGGCCGAGGAAGACGACGAACTGTGGCCGTTCAACCGGCCGGGAATGCCGCGCGTTTTCCGGGTCGCGGCGGCGACTTTTGAACTCGGGCTGGGAATCATCTTCACCCCCCTGCTCTTCCTGCGGGCGTTCCTGCGAAAGGGGACCGTGGTGAAGGACGCAGCCACGCGCCGCCGGGTGTGGGCCGAGTTGACGCTGATCGCCGTCGTCTGGGCCGCGGTCATCAGCGACACGGCCGCCTCCGGTCATTGGCTTAATTTCATGACGGGCACGCTGATCCCGGCCATCTTGGCCGGGAACGTGCAGTCGTGGCGGAAGTATGTTGAACATGTCGGGCTGACGGCGAACGACCAAGCCGGCGGGACACGCAGCATCGACGCCCCCGGCCCGGTCGGCCGTCTCTTGTCCGATTTGATGCTCCACGAGCCGTACCACGGCGTCCACCACCGTTACGCCGCTCTGCCCCACGCGGCGTTGCCCGCCCACCGAGACGTGTTGCCGGTCGCCGACCCGGACCACCCGGAACAGCCGTTGCTGTTCCCGAGTTACTTGGCGGCGACGGCCGACATGCTCCGGTGCCTGCCCGACCCCAAGGTCGGCGGGCAGTGGTTAAAGTCCGAGACGGCAAGCGCCACGGCGTGACATATGTGAGCAAGCCAACTCCCAAATGGCGAGTGGCCGCAAGGCACACGCGGTTGCATCAAACAAATCAGCCCCGCCGGACCTCTCCTCGTGTCATGAGAAGAGGTCCGGCGGGGCTGTTGGTTTTCACGGTTGCAGGGGACGAAGGCAGACTATGTCGTTCCTGTTTCAACGGGTTTCGGCCGCCGGGTCCAACTCGGCGGGTCGCTGGCCGGGAAGGAGTCTTCCGAGGCTTCCACAACGGAATCAATCTCGCCATCGTCATCGACGGCCCGGCCGTCAATGGCCGGGGCGACCGGGTGTTCCGTGTTGTCCGTCGGGTGCGGGCGGGGGTTCGGGTCAGTAAGGGTCATCGCAAAGCTCCCTTCGATGTGAAAATGGCTGCTTACTCGGCCGCGTTGAGGCGGCGGTTCATGAACGCCAGCAAGGACTTGCGGCCCCGGTGGGTCCGCTCGTAGGCGGCCACGCCCCGCAGGTCGTCTTGAGACATGTGGTTGATGCGTTGCCGTATCACGGGGATCGTCAGCCCGTCATAGTCGTTGAACGGGGCTTCGCCGCGGGCGTCCTCGGCCCGCGGGCGGGTTATGGACGGGCCGGGGCCGGTCTCCATTTCTTCCGGGGCGATGGTCGTGTCGTCCCCCACGGCGTCGCCGGTGTCGGCGTCCGTGCTGAAATCGGCCCACATCTCGTCGGACGGGTTCCCGTGGCCGGAATCGCCGTCCCGCATCGCCGGGTCGGTCCGCGCACTGCGCTGGCGTGGCGGCAACGCCTCGGCCTCCCGTTGTTCGCCAAAGTCACGACTCGTCATCTCTTGGCTCCCCAGATGGGCGACACATCCTGACAAACAAAGAGGCAACCGGCGTGCCAGCGGACAGCAATTCGGTGTGAAGACCGTCTTCCTTTGCCGTGTCGGGCAGCAGATGCGTTTTCCTCGGGGGAT
>JAYUGD010000531.1:0-4910 GCA_043767785.1 Zavarzinella sp.
AGTCCCTCGACTGGATCACACGAACCGACGCCGTCAACTATTTCCGCCACGCCGGGTACCCGCTAGACGGAAGCTGAAAATGCTCTAGCGCCTGGAGGAACCCCCCGCGTCAGTGCGCCGCGAACCCAGTCTTCGAGGTTCGCTACATGGGTGACGCCTCTCGCCCCGTGGGTCGGGCGTCGAAGACTCGCCCTCCGGCCGTCGCGTGTGTGCGGCTCCTCCAGGCGCTAACGCTACTGGCTCGCCCCCCTCGCTGCGCTCGGGGGCGAAATCTTACCCCTTCCGCCCCTTGCCCTCGTACACCGCCATCTCGGTGATGATCTGGTCCATGAAGATGTCGTGGTCGGCGGTCGGGATTTCGGGGAACAGT
Organism: Zavarzinella sp.; assembly: GCA_043767785.1. Classification (GTDB taxonomy): domain Bacteria; phylum Planctomycetota; class Planctomycetia; order Gemmatales; family Gemmataceae; genus Zavarzinella. The sequence goes on from JAYUGD010000531.1 coordinate 371, forward strand.
TGGCACTCGAACGCCAGGGCCACCAGCGGGGTGTCGGGGCGGGCGTGTTGCAGGAGCTTGTCGTAGTAGCCCTTGCCGTGGCCCATGCGGGCGCCGCGGTGGTCGAAGCCGACGCCGGGGACCATGACGAGGTCCAAGTCTTCCGGGCGGACGTGCTTCTCCGGCTTCTCCCGCAGCTCGGCGTGCGGCTCCAGAATCTTGTACATGCCCACCGAAAGTTCATCCATGTTTTGAAGGTGGAACAGTTCCAACTCCCCCGCGGCGTTGCACCACGGCACGATGATGCGCTTGCCGGTGGCCAGCGCGTCGGGCAGCGAGGCGCGGGTGCGGACTTCGGATCGCACGTCGATGTAGAACATGACGGTGTTGGCGGCGGCGCAGGCCGGTAGGGCCATGAACTTCGCGCAGATGGCGTGGCTCAGCTCGTCCTTGTTCGCCTGCGCGTTCCGGGCCGCGTGAGCCTGGTCCCGGAGCTTCTTCTTCAGGGCGGCAATGTCTTCGGACATGGGAACTCGCGTGTGTGGGGCGGACTTTCAAGCGGAGAAGAGAAAACCTTTTTTAGCCACGGATCGAACACGGATAAACCACGGATAAAGGCAGAAAGCAATCCGCAGATAAGACGGATGAAAACCGGATAAGACACGGAATGAATCTTGCCGAATGGATTTGTCCGGTTTTCATCCGGTTTTCATCCGTCTTATCTGCGGATAAATGACTTTGATTTCGGTCTTATCCGTGTTTCATCCGTGTTCGATCCGTGGCTAAAAATTCTTCTCTTCTCTTATTTCAGCGAACTCAAATACTCGATCACGTCCAGAAACTCGCTCGGGGCCATCACGGCGGCCTGCCCCTCGGGCATGCTGCTCTGCTTCAACACCGTGCGCGTCTCGATGGCCGCGACCTTGACGGTCTTCTTTTCCTTGCCGTCGAAGATCACCACTTCCTGCGGCGTCTCGCTGACCAACAGGCCCGTGACGGTCTTGCCGTCGTCGGTCTGGATGCGGGTGGAGAGGTACTTCATGTCCACGTCGGCGTTCGGGTCGATGATCGACTCGACGATCTTCACGCGCGTCAGGCGCATGCCGACCTTGTCCATGTTCGGGCCGTAGTCCTGGCCCTCGCCGTTGCCGAGCTTGTGGCAGGCGGTGCAGTTGCGCACGAATACCGCCCGGCCGTTGCTCGGGTTGCCCTTGAGGCCGGCCAAGGCCGTCATCGCCTTGTTGCGCTCCTCGGCCGGCTTCGGCTCGGTGCTCAACAGCGTCCGCAGGAAGGGCAACGCCGCCCCGCCGGTCTTGTTGTTGGCGACGAGCTCGCCGAGCATCTTGTGCCCGGCCGGGTTGTCCTTCTCGATCTTCCCGCTGAGGAATGTCTGCCGCCACGCCGGCTCGTTGGCCCCGAGGGTCGCGTCCACGGTGTACTTGGTCCAGTAGTCCATCGGCTTCTTGGCCACGTCCAGCACGGCGTCCATCGCGTCCGGCACGGTGAAGAAGCTTAGGCCGCGGACGGCCTCGGTCTGCACGCGCGGGTGACTGTCTTTGGCGGCGGCCTTCAACAAGGCCAACGCTTCGGGGAAGCGGTCGCGTTCTTCCGTCAGCACGCGCACGGCGGCGGCCCGAGCTTGATAGACCGGGCTGGCCAGCGCGGCTTTGAGCAACGCCGCGTCCACGGCGTGGTGCGACTGCTGCACCCACAGGGCTTCGCACACGAGTCGGGCGTTTTCCGGGTTCGTCTCCTTCTCCGGCATCGCGCGAATGGCGTCGGTCCACGTTTTCAAGGCCGCCAAGACTTCATCCGTCGGCCGGTCGCGCAACTCGCGGCGGGCGCGGTAACGGGTCCGCCATTCGTATTCCTTGAACTGTTCGAGGAGTTCCGGGACCGACTTGCCGAACTGCGTCACCGGCTTCACCAAGGGCTTGTCCTTGCCGACGAGGCGGTAGACGCGGCCGCGCTGGTGGTCGCGGTTCGGGTCGCGCTGGCTGTACTGCATGTGGCCGATCAGGGCGTTGGCCCAGTCGCCGAACCACAGGGCGCCGTCCGGGCCGATCTGCGGGTCGGCCGGGCGGAAGTGCTTGTCCGTCGAGCGGATCAGGTCGTCCGGCGTCTTCGCGTCCTTCTTGATGCGCTGGCCGCTAAACCCGGCCCCGTCGTCCTTGATGTTGAAGCGCGGCAGCCCGTTCATGTTGATGACGCAGGCGTAGGTGAACTGCTTCTGCACTTCATCCGGCAGGTTGCGGCTCACCAGCCATTCGCAGCCGAGGGCCGGGCGCATGCCCTCCTGGTTGAAGACGAATTGCAACCCCTTGCGACCGCCGTACTGCGCCCCGGAGAGGGGCGTGTCCCACGCATGGTTGGCGGTGGTGCCGTCGCCGACGATGCCTTGGCCCCACTCGTCGAAGACGTAGCACCACATGTTGTACATGCCGGGCAGGGTGAACTGCCGGACCTTCTGCGAGCGCGGGTCGATCACATACGCCCCGCCGGCCCCTTGGCTGCGGTGCGGCCCCCACGGGGTTTCCAGCGTGGTACTGGTGGCGATGCCTTCGAGCAGGTGCAGTTGCCCGCCGTGGCCCCACTCCCAGCCGCCGCGGTGGTGCGTGTCGTCCGTGGCCCAGCCGTCGAGCAGGTACGTCACTTGATCGGCCTTGTCGTCGCCGTCCGTGTCCTTGAGGAACAAGATGCGCGGCTGGTCCATCACCAGCACGCCGCCGTTCCAAAACTCGAAGCCGGTCGGGCAGTGCAGCTTGTCGTAAAAGGTCGTGCATTTGTCGGCTTTGCCGTCGCCGTCCGTGTCTTCGAGGATCAGCAGGCGGTCGTTCGGCTTCGGGTCGCCCGGCTTCCACTGCGGGTAGTTTGGCATGCAGCTCACCCACAGCCGGCCCTTGTTGTCGAAGTTCATCTGCACCGGCTTGGCCAGCTCGGGGAACATCGTCTCGTCCGCGAACAGCTTGATCTCCATGCCCGGCGGCACGGTGCAACTCTTGATGAACTCCTGCGGCGTCAGGTAGCGAAGCTCCGTGGCTTCCGAGTACTTCTGGCCGGGGGCGCCGAACCGCGTTTCCGGCGTGAACAGGTCGCCCGTCTTGCTGTCGTCCGGCTTGGCGGCGACTGGCTTGCCGGCGGCCATGTCCCAGATGTACTGGTCGCGGACGGCCGCCATGTTGCGGAGCTTTTGATATTCCTTCGGGAACGTCTCCGTGTCGAACGTGCGCCGGCCGCCGTAGACGTACCACCCGTTGACCATGCGGTAGTCCTGCTCGTGCGTCCACGCCTTGTCGTTGATGGCCGCCCGCAGTTTTTCGCGGGCGGCGGTGTCCTTCAATGGCTCCTCCGTCCGCCCGAACAGTCCCTCTTCCATGATGTTGGCCAGTTCGCGGTCCCCGGCCTCGTTCACGTGGACGCCGTTGATGGTGAACTGCATCCCCGGCGTCTTGGCGAACAGCGCCAGCGTCGGCGTGAACACGTCCAAGAACGCGATGTCCCGCTTCTTGGCGACGGCGGCGACGGCGTCCGCGTACAGTTTCAGGTTGGCGTTTTCCTTCGTGCCGTCCGGCAGGAACTTGTCCCCGGTCGGCTCGAACGCGATGGGGGACACCAGCACGAAGCGCGGCTTGGCCTTCGTGTCGTCCCGCGGGTACTTGGCCGCGTGCTCGTCGAGGAACTTCTCGTAGTCGGCCTTGAACTTCTCGACGCCGGCCGCCCCGGCGAACGACTCGTTCCAGCCGAAGAACATGAAGTAGGTGTCCGCCCCGAAGGCCGTCATCGGGTCGTCGATCTTGGTGTAGTCGGCCGACCGCTGGTGGACGCTGACTTCCTCCGCGGGCCGGGCGAAGTTGCGGACGGCAATGTTCTTGCCATTGAACCGCGTTTGCAGGATGGTTTCAAAGTGCCCGTACAAGTTCATCCGCTCGGCCGTGCTGTTGCCGACCAGGGCGACGCGCTCGCCTTGGACGAACTCCAACGGCAACTTGCTCGCCGGCAAGTCCGCCTTCTTGGGCCGGGCCTCCGCGACCGGCCCGCCGGCCGGCTTGGGCTTCGGGTCTTTCTTGGTCTGGGCGAATAAGGAAATGGCCAGTACGCCCGAGAGGGCGACGGCCGAGAGTAATCGTCGGTTCCAACGCATGGTGAGAGGATTCCTGCGGGCGGGCGGGGTCGTGGGGGTATTGTCGGGAAACGCGGGGAGGGTGGCTAGCAAAGGGGGAGAAACGGGCTGGCCGCGAAAGGCAACCTAACCCCCCGGCCCCCTTCCCGAGGACGGGAAGGGGGAGCAAGTGTGTTTGAGTCTCTCGTCCAACGGCGAGCGACATTTCAGGCGGTGACTTTTGCCCGCTTGCTCCCCCTTCCCGTCCTCGGGAAGGGGGCCGGGGGGTTAGGTTGCCTTTGCGGCGAGCGCGATCAGGGTGTCAGTCCGCGCTCCACTCCCAAAGCGTCGCGTCGCGGCTAAACGCAATACCGTTCGTCTTCCCCCAAGTCATGGCCTCGTGGTAACTTGTGTTTACTGAAGACACACGCTGCCAGAGGAGGCCATGACGTGGAGGAAGGA
>JAYUGD010000532.1:0-4908 GCA_043767785.1 Zavarzinella sp.
TCAGCATCGGGTACGTCTCCCAGGAGCCGAAACTGACGGCCGGGACGACGGTGTTGGAGAACATCGAGGAGGCCGTCGCCCCGATCCGCAACCTGTTGACGAAGCAGGAAGAAATCGGCGAGAAGATGGCCGAGGCCACCCCGGAAGAGTTCGACAAGCTCACGGACGCGATGGACCGGGTGCAGACGCAAATCGACGCGACCAACGCCTACGAACTGGACCGGCACCTGGAGATGGCGATGGACGCCATGCAACTGCCGCCGGGCGACGCGGTGGTTGACCGCCTCTCCGGCGGCGAACGGCGCCGGGTCGCCCTCTGCAAGGCCCTGTTGCAAAAGCCGGACTTACTGCTCTTGGACGAGCCGACCAACCACTTGGACTCGGAATCGGTCTTCTGGCTGGAACAGCACCTCAAGGAGTACAAAGGCACCGTCGTCTCGGTGACGCACGACCGCTACTTCCTCGACAACGTGGCCGAGTGGATCTTGGAGTTGGACCGCGGCCGCGGCTACCCGTTCAAGGGCAATTACACGTCCTGGATGGAACAGAAGAAGGCTCGCCTCGCCATCGAGGAGAAGTCCGAGTCGGCCCGGCAAAAGTCCCTCGCCCGCGAGCTGGAGTGGGTGAAACTGTCCCCCAAGGGCCGGCTGGCCAAGAACAAGGCCCGGCTGTCGGCCTACGAGAAACTGGCCTCCCAAGAGTACGAGGAACGGGACGACGAAATCGTCATGCAGATCCCGCCGGGCGCGCCGCTGGGCGACTTGGTGGTGCGGGCCGAGAACGTCTCCAAGGCGTTCGGGGACAATGTGCTGTTTAAGGACTTGAACTTCGACCTGCCGCGCGGCGGCATTATCGGCGTGATCGGGCCGAACGGGGCCGGCAAGACGACGCTCTTCCGCATGATTATCGGGACGGAAAAGCCGGACACCGGCGCCTTGCGCGTCGGCGAGACGGTGCAGGTCGCCTATGTGGATCAGAGCCGCGACTCATTGAACGATAAGCTGTCCGTGTTCGAGGAGATCACCGGCGGGACGGACCACTTCATGCTCGGCAAGCGGAAGATCGCGAGCCGCGGGTACGTGTCCCGGTTCAACTTCAAGGGGACGGACCAGCAGCGCCGCGTCGGCGACCTGTCCGGCGGGGAGCGCAACCGCGTCCACTTGGCGAAGCTGCTCCGAAGCGGCGGCAACTTGCTCCTGCTCGACGAACCGACGAACGACTTGGACGTGGACACGCTGCGGGCGCTGGAAGAGGCCCTCATCAACTTCGGCGGTTGCGCCGTGGTCATCAGTCACGACCGTTGGTTCTTGGACCGGATCGCCACCCACATCCTCGCCTTCGAGGGGGAGGGCAAGGTGTTCTGGCATGAGGGGAACTACCAGTCCTACGAAGAAAACCGCCGCGCCCGGCTGGGGCAGGGCGCCGACCAGCCGTCCAAGTCGAGGTATCGCAAACTTCACGGGTGAGTGGAAACACGCCCCCGGCCCGCGGAGTAATCTCTTCATGATGCGATTGGTCAACGTAACGAAAACGTACAAGCAGGGGTCGCGGACCGTGAACGCGGTCCGCGGCGTGGACCTGACCGTGCCGTCGGGGGAGTTCCTGTCCATCATGGGGCCGTCCGGGTCCGGCAAGTCCACGCTGTTGCACTTGCTGGGCGCGCTGGACACGCCGACCACCGGGGAGGTAATTTTTCAGGAGCATCAGCTCCAGAAGATGACCGACCGGCAGCGGTCACACCTGCGGCGGAACAAGATCGGCTTCGTGTTCCAGTTTTTCAACTTGATCCCCACGCTGAAAGCCGTCGAGAACGTCGCCCTGCCGCTGCTGCTCGGGGCGTACCGGCGGTCGGTCGCCCTCCAGCGGGCGACGGTCGTCTTGGAACGGGTCGGCATGGCCCACCGGGCCGACCACTTCCCGGAAGAAATGTCCGGCGGGGAGATGCAGCGCGTGGCCATCGCCCGCGCCCTGGTCAGCGAGCCGACGGCCATCCTGTGCGACGAGCCGACCGGGAACCTCGACTCCAAGACGAGCCGGGAAATCCTGCAACTGCTGCGCAGCCTGCCCGAGGCCGGCAAGTGTTCGCTCGTCATGGTCACGCACGACCGCAAGGCGGCCGAGTACGGGGACCGCTTGGTCTTCATCCAAGACGGCGTGGTCGCGCACGAGGAAGACCTCCGCGGCGTCGGCGAACACACCTTGGCCGCCACCGCGTGACCCGCCCGAGAAGCCATGTTTTCACTCTACCGCTCGCTCGTCCTCCGCTACCTCTGGCAACGCTGGGATCGCGGGCTGCTGGTCGCCCTCAGCATCGCGCTGGGCGTCGCCACGCTCGTCTCGGCCCAGTTGTTGAACAAGTGCGTCGAACTCGCCGCCATGGACTCGACCGTCCCGGCCGACGTGGCGGACTTGTACATCAGCAACGGCGAGATCGGCGTCCCGTGGGGCATCGTCGATGAGGTGAAGGCGGCGAACCTGCCGGGCGTGCGCCGCAGCGACCCGTTCATCATTGACCGCGTGACGCTGCCGGAAATCAACGGCCGGTCGGGCATCTTGTTCGGCACGTCCCTGTCCGACCGCTCGGAGGCGGACGCCGGGGCCGCGGACAAGTTGAAAATCACTTTTCAGTTGGTCAACAACCCGCTGGCCCTGTTCGGCAAGCCCATCGCCCTCTCCCGCCGACTGTACGACGAGCGCCGTAAGCTGGGCAAGGCGGACACGGACCCCGTGGAAGTCCGGTACACGAACACCGTTCAGAAGTTCAACCTGATCGCGGTGATCGACGTCCCGAAGGAGTCGCCCGTCGCCCCGTTCGCGGAATCGCTCGTGGCCATGGACGTGCGGCAAGCGGCAAGCCTGCTCCGGCACACCGATTTGGAGCGCGCTAAGGAAGACGACCGCGTCAGCCGCATCGATTTCTTCCTGGAACCCGGCGCCGACCCCGCGTCGATTAAGGCCGCGTTGGAAAAACTGATCGGGACCCGGGCCACCGTCCGCACGCCGGAGGAGAACCGCAAGTCCACGGAGCAGGTGATCGGCGGCGTCAAGATTTTCCTGAACATGTGCTCCCTCGGCTCGCTGATCGTCGGGCTGTTCCTCGTCTACAACGCCTTGTCCGTGACCGTTGCCGAACGCCGGCACGACATCGGCGTGATGCGGTCCCTCGGGGCGACGCGGCCGCAGATCGCCCGCCTGTTCGCCGTCGAGGCGATGACCCTCGGCCTGCTGGGGTCTCTCCCCGGCATCCCGCTCGGCGTGATGTTGGCGAATTTCGCCATCGACCAATTCGGGGACGAATTCGCTTCCGTCTTCTTGAACGGGGAAGCGCAGCGGCCGTCGCTGGACCGGGAGACGGCCATCGTCGCCGTGATAGCGGGGATGGTGACGGCCCTGCTGGCGGCCCTGGTCCCGGCCATGCAGTCCGCGTCAGACGAGCCGGCCGACGCCGTGCGCCGCGCGCCGTCCGGCGGCGGGGGTGTCATGCGTTGGGTCCACCGCTTTGCGTGTGTGGGACTGATCGTCAGCGGCATGTTGCTGGTGCAGTACCGCGACCGCCTCCCCCCGCAAAAGGGTTCATTGTTCGGCATGACGGCCGTGCTGACCGGGATGTTCCTCGCCATGCCGATCCTAGTCGGCTGGATGGCCCGCCTGTTGATCCCCCTGTGTCGGGCCTTGATGGGCGTCGAGGCCCGCTTGGCCGCGGACAATCTCCTCCGCGCGCCCGGCCGCACCGGCGTCGTCATCGGGGCGTTGGCCGCCGGGGTCAGCTTGATGTTTCAGACGGCGGGCGTCGGCAAGAGCAACCAAGTGCCGATCCGCGAGTGGCTGTCCCAAGTGATCCAAGCGGACGCCTACGTCTTCCGCGGCAACTTGGCGTCGGCCAACAGTTCGATGACGCCGATGGACCCGAAGATCGCGGACGACCTCCGCAAGATCGACGGCGTGGACCGCGTCGTCGGCCTGCGGTTCTACCGCCCGGAGTTCCGCGGCACGTTCGTCATGGTCATCGGCATCGACGCCGCGGACTACCGCCGGGCGCTGCGGCTTCGCTTGAAAGATGCGCTCCCCAAGCTGGAAAAATTTGAGGAACTGCCGGACGGCAATTTCTGCGTCGTCTCCGAGAATTTCGCGGAGAAGTGGAATGTAAAGGAGGGGGACACCGTCGCCGTCACCGGCCCGCACGGCCCCGTCGATTTGGTCGTCAAGGGCATCGGCCGGGACTACTCGTGGAGTCAGGGGACCATCTTCGTCGACCGCGGCGTGTTCGCCCGCCTCTTCGAAGACCGGCTGGTGGACGCCTACCACGTCTTCTTCAAACTCGACGAAGACCGGGACGCCACCTTCTCGCGGGTAAAAGAGTACGGCGAGTCGCAAGATTTGTTGGTTCAAACGCAGGCGTCCGTCCAACTGTACTTGGGGGGCGTCCTCGACCGTCTCTTCCGCGTGGCGTACCTCCAGCAGGTGATCGTTGGGGTCGTCGCCGCCCTCGGGGTCGTGACGGCGCTGCTCATCTCGGTGTTGCAGCGGCGGCGGGAACTCGGGCTGCTCCGCGCGGTCGGGGCGACGCAGGTGCAGGTCGTCAAGTCCGTGATCGCGGAGGCCATGCTGATGGGCGTGATCGGCACGGCCCTCGGCTTCGCGATGGGCCTGCCGATGGAGTGGTTCCTATTGAACGTCGTTCTGCTGGAAGAGTCCGGGTTCCGGTTCGAGATGCTCATCCCGTGGCAGCAGGCCCTGGGCATCGGGGCCGTCGCCATCGTCACGTCCACGCTGGCCGGGTTGTTGCCGGCCCTGCACGCGGTGCGGCTCAACATTACGGACGCGATTGCTTACGAATAGTCGGCGCGACATCGTCGCTTTTCGCTCCGCGAAAAGCCACGCTTCCCACCCAAGGGGCCAGTCGTCCGA
>JAYUGD010000533.1:0-1656 GCA_043767785.1 Zavarzinella sp.
CAAGCGCCGGGCCTTCCCCCGCGCCGCGCCGATCAACTTGGCGCCCTGCGGGTGATCGGCGATGCTGTCGACGAGTTGCTGTTCGACGCGGTTGCCCAATTCGAAGCGGTCGTGATTGCCCGCGCAGACGAAGTACTTCCGGCGCAGGTTGTCGAGCGCGGTCTTGGCGACGGTGTAGTTCTCTACGGTCGGAGTGTGGACGAGGTCGCCGGTGACGAGAACGAGGGCGAGTTGCGTGTGCAACTCCGCGTGAAGGAAATCGGCGGCCCGCTGCCAGGCTTCGACCGCGTTGTCACTGCCAAAGTGCGGATCACTGATGTGAGCGATGGCGAGCGCGCCCGGCTCCAACGGCTTCCACGGGACGGCCATGCGAGAGAACCACCTTCTTCAAAGGAATGGTCCAACGATTTCGATATTGTAGAAACGGGGCGGGGCGATTCCAGAGACGGCCGGCGCCGAATCGGCCGTTGCTTGCGGCGAACAACGCCCCGTCGTGCCTACCATAACTGCATCGAACGGCACTGGGCGCCAGCCTCGGCGGGGCACGGCAACGGAGTTGGGCGAATGGACATCAAACGAAGCGGCTCACAGCCATCCGGCAAAGGGCCGGCCGAATACTTCACCGGCACTGTCCGCATTGACCCCGTGTTCCAAGCGACCGCCCCGGCCCGCGCGGTCGGCGCGCGCGTGACTTTTGAACCCGGCGCCCGGACGGCTTGGCACACCCACCCGCTCGGCCAGACGCTGATCGTGACGGACGGGGGCGGCTTGGCGCAGCGCTGGGGCGGCCCGGTCGAAGAAATCCGGCCGGGCGACGTGCTCTGGTTCCCGCCCGGTGAAAAGCACTGGCACGGCGCCGCCCCGACCACGGCCATGACGCACCTCGCCATTCAAGAGCAACTCGACGGCAAGACCGCCGATTGGCTGGAAAAAGTCAGCGATGAACAATACTTGGCCAGAGCGGCAAACCAATAGGAGTCGGTTTCCGTCGGCTGACGCCGGACGACCCCCTTGTGGCCGATGCAGACGCCCGAGCCTTGGACGCGGGAAAACTCGATGCGGACGGTCGCCTCCACGCCGGCCAGTTGGGCCTTGTCCGGCGCTTCGGCATGTGGCTCGAACGGGGCGCGGGCCGGCGCCGGGCCGGCGATCCGGGGTCGGTCCGGGCGGGGTGATGATCTGGAGGATCTCGGTGATCCCTTCTGCATGTCATTCCGGGACCGGAGCAAGAACTGGAAATTGGCGGCGTCGATTTTTCGAGTATGGTGGGCCGGACGGAGGGCCAAGGCGCATTGGTCGCCGCCGAACCGCCGCCATAGAATGCTCGTTTTGTCCGCGAGTGATTTTTGACCCCCCGAGTGATAGCCAAGGAAGCGATGCCGCGTGTATTGATTTGCGACCCGTTGGAGGCCGCCGGCCTGGAGATTTTGACGACGGCCGGGATCGAATTGGACAACCGGCCGGGGCTGAAGGGGGAGGCGTTGCAAGCCGCCCTGCGGGGGTGCGACGGGGCGGTGGTGCGGTCCGGCACGAAGCTCACGGCCAAGGAACTCGAACAGCCCGGCAAGTTGAAGTGCGTGGTGCGGGCCGGGGTCGGCGTGGACAACATCGACGTGTTGACCGCCACCCGCACGGGCGTCATCGTGATGAACACGC